>NZ_JAGQBK010000026.1:0-15695 GCF_024345595.1 Synechococcus lacustris Maggiore-St4-Slac
CAATCGGGGCGACAGGATTCGAACCAGCGACCTAGTGCTCCCAAAGCACCCGCGCTACCAAGCTGCGCCACGCCCCGCTCCTCTGTAATAGTACCGGAGTGCAGGCAGTGAAAGGACTCTTGTTGCGCCAATGGGTTTGCTAGCTGTTGGGTGACTGGCTCAGGTTGCCCTTTGTCTTGTCCTGTAGATACGAATCCGGTGGGTTTTGGGCGCGGAACATGCTTGCGGTTCTCCGCCTAGAAGATTGGGAAAAGACCTTGCGAGGGCAAGTCAAGGGTTTGGCGGCTGGGTGTGTGTTCGCAATTACCTAGCAGTAGTGCTACTGGGTTTGCTGTACAACCGGTTAGGTCATTAATAAAAATAAGGCTCTTGCCCACTTGGTTATTACAGTTCTAATAATTATTGCGTTAAAAGCAAATAACATGAGGCATCTGTTCGATTATCAAATAAATCGATTAGGATATGTTGATGCTGATTGATATCCAATTGAAAACTTTTGCAATATTATGCGGCTGTGCTGCTTTATTTCTTGCGCCCCTTTCTGCGGATGCGCAATTAAGACGTGCTGGTGCTCCTGGTTATGGGGTGATGGGAAATCCAGTTGGCGCACCTGGTATTGCTGCAGTTGAGTCGGGTGTAAATCTTGGTGGACCAATTAATCGGCGCGGATTGCGGTAAAAAGGCTGGTTTGAGCTGGAGCGTTTAGTAGAGGATGCTGAAAAGGAACCCCAGCTTGCCCGGGCATTACGTCATTGCCGTAGCAGTCCAGAACTAGTGCTAGCGGCAAGAAGGCTTGCTGATCAAAAAGAACACAAACAACAAAACATGGCTAAACGTCTAAGTAATTAGTAATTTTATTAATTTAGGACTAAATTCAAGATATCAATACTCAAATAAATTCAGAACAAAGAATCACCAAACTTTTTCGTACAAAGTTAGCACCAATCTCCATTGAACTTAAGGACATTAAATTCCTATAACGCCAGCGATTCACTGGCCTAAATGTGTTCCCTGCAAGGAGGATGACCTTACGGTGGAGCTTAGGTGCATGGTGGTTTTAGCTGACCAGTGCCTTTGCCTTTGCCTGAGGCGCTGGCGCACCACGAAGCAGGCCTTCCACACTTAAATCTTCATCAACATCTGGCCAGTGGATTCCAAAGCCGGCCCCAGCAATCTCCCAGTTTTCACGCTCCTGGGAAGTTGCAAGCAGAAGTCTTGGGAACCATGCCAACGGCACCGAAATGGATCGACCGTCAGCCAAGTCGACGATCAGCCTGTCCTCTGTCAACGCGACGTCAGTGACCTGCTCACCAGGGTTAGCCATGAAATTCTTCCCATGCCTCTATTAGGATAGCTCTGTTCAAGCTGATCAAACGTTCAATTTCACGCAGCTCTCTGGCGCTAAAACCAAGGCTAAAAGATAGTGCAACAGGGACAAGCCAGACTTTGCGTGACGCCTTATCTCTATCAACATGAACATGGGTTGGCTCATTTGGCTCGTGACTGTAGAAGTAGACCCTGTAAGGACCGCTCCTGAGGATTGTTGGCATGCGAAGTAGCTACCATTATGTCAACGATACCGGCCCAGACCTTCCTGCAAAGTTAACACTAATTAAAAAGTTTACGTAATTAAATAGAACCATCTTCTTGGCACATATAGAGGCCAAAGATAATTTTATTTTGGTTAGTGCTTGAAAGAATTCCTCCTTCCCTTCAGGATATTGCGCGGAAGTTTAAACTATCTCAAAGAGCAAATGCACTGATATTAGAGGATTACCCCTGGAAGATTCAATAACTATTTCTGCTTTAAACTAGGCGTAGTGCGCTCAAGCAATAATTCTAATTTACGATCCTGCTTCTCTAATGCAACAACAAAAGCACTAATTGTTATCAGTAAAATACTAAACCAAGCAATTGAGCTATAAATCACTAATTTCCACTGACTAGCTAATGGATTGCCTGCAGCCCTAAGTGGTGCTGGCATAGCCCCAGAATCCAATTCAGACACATTTGCATCTGCATGTAGATCAAGAATTAACCTAAGCAATGCTTCTGGGTTAGCCGGCACCAAGGCAGATTGATTCTCGCTTGCTGTTGCTTCTTTTGCTAATAATTCACGGCAATGCTGCAACCCACCACCAGCCCAAAATAAACCCCAGGCATATTTATCTTCCTGCAAAGCAACCCAACGGTTAGGGCGCACATCATTACGGATAAGTTGCGCTGCTTTAGCAATCGACCAGTTACGGCCAGCTGCTACTGATGCTTGCGCCTGTAGTAACAACCTGCCATGGGGATCACGGATATAACCAGTTACAACCTGCAAAGCAAATACATCAATGATTTGAACCTTGGCACCAGGTTTTGGTTGCTTCTCCTTTGGTGAACAAAACAGTAAGGCGCCACGTTCTTTAGTAATGCAGCCTTCCACCTGAACATTGCTAGCCATGGCTTTTAGGGAAAGGCGAGGGGCCCCTACTAGTTTGCTACAAGCAAAGCTGCGGCAAGATAGAAGAATATGGCTAAATCTTGCACCTGTTTTTTTGGCGAGCTGCAACTGCTTTCGCACTCAGCTGTTTAACACCTGTTGCTGCAGCTGAATTCAGGGTGCTTTCCATTGGTGATGGCGACACCATTCGCGTTTCTACTCCCAGCGGCACAAGTAAAACCACCGTGCGTTTGGCTTGTATTGACGCACCAGAAACCAGCCAGGTGCTGGGCATTGATGCTCGCCAGGCATTGCAAGAGCAATTACCAATCGGCACTGAGATTTCACTGCGCACTAAGGCCACTGATCGCTACGGGCGCACAGTGGCTGAGGTATTAAAAGGAACTATCAATATCAATCAAGAATTGGTGGCAGCAGGTGCTGCCTATGTTTATTGGCAATACATAGAAGGTTGTGATCGTGAAACCTATTCACGCCTAGAAAATGAAGCACGTTTAAAAAGCCTTGGCATATGGCATGTGCCTGGTGGTATTCAACGGCCCTGGGATTACAGAAGGGTTAGGGAAGCTGGCAGTGGTTCAAATTCATTGCATGGTGTTGGAGTTCATGACTTCTTATGTGGGTAATTAAGAAATAGCACCACCTCTCCCTGCATCTGCCAGTTACTACGCCATTGATAAAGCGTTGAACTATGAATACCTAATTCCTTAGAAATTTGAGGAACATCCTGCCGATTTGGCGGGCTCATTCTTTTACCTACATCAGCTTAAACAGCACTTCAACATGAACATCCCAGCTGTAAGCAGTCATTAAGTTGCTCCATTAAGCCCCCAAGGATTCAATTAACAGGAGTGACAACTTTGCTGGCAGAGGGGGGTTCAGGCGGGCCAGACCGATGCTGAGGGAATAAAGGCCAGAGAGCAAAGCTAGTGGCCAAAGAATTACACCAAGGGTTCCATGGATGTTGATCCAATTACCCGGCATCGACCAACCCAAGCGGCCAGCGGCACAAGCAGAATCATGGTGCCGTGCAAAAGCCGGAAAAGAGAGGGTTGGTAAGGGCGTACCGGAGGCATGGCAATAACAATTAAGCGAGGGCTTGGTGGAGTGAGAAAAACCCAAAAGCGATGAACAGGCCGCCGCTGAGGCGATAGAGCAACTGCTCGCTTATGCGCCCGCCGATCCATTTGCCGGCACTCACCGCCAACCAAGTGACCAAAGCATGGCCGGCGAGAGTGCCGGCCAGCAGACCAGCGAAGGTGAAGACTGGTGCTGTTGCCAGGAAGATTGTGACGAACTGGGTGCGATCGCCCAGCTCCGCGATGAACACCAAAGCAAAAGCTTCCCAAATCACAGCCGATGTGCTGCTGATGGGGCCACGGTTCTCGGCTGCGTTGACAACCTTTTCTGCTTCCTTTTCCTCATCTTTTGCCTCCCCCGCCCCCATACCCCTTGCATCTATTAACAGCTTGAAACCAAAGCCCATAAAGAGCGCCGCTGCTAGCCAAGACATCACTTGTTGAGGCAGCAACTCACGCAGGCCGTAACCCAATCCAAGAGAAATCAGGGTGACGGCGGCAAGCGCCGCGAAGGATCCGATAAACACGTCCCGGGCGCGGTGGCGGGCCGCGAGGATCAGCGCCATGAAGAAGGTTTTATCACCCAGTTCGGCAAGGGTGATGGCTGTGAGGCTGGCCCCAAATGCCGCCAAACTTGGATCGGAAGGTTGTGGAACGGTCATGGGGTGGGGATGTTGGTGGGCAGCTCCACAAGCAGTACGCAAAAACACTGGCAGCTTTCGCTGATGCGGAGCTCTACAGGCCCTGAACCTAGATGCGCGGCTGCTGCTCAGCTCCTAAAACCATCGGGGGTACTCTGATTCAGCGCGAACCAGTAGCTAATTGTGTAGGCTTCACCTAAGACATACACATCCTTCGGTCTGAGGCCATGCGCACCAACATCGTCATCGACGACGCCTTGATGCAGCAGGCCATGCAGGCCGCTGGTGCCCGCAGCAAACGGGAGACCGTTGAGATGGGCCTGCGCGCCCTGGTGCAGCTCAGCCAACAAGCCGAGTTCCGCAACGTCCGCGGCAAGCTGCGCTGGGAAGGCAGCCTCGAGAACCAAAGGCTGGATGGCTCAACCCCATCAGGAGCTGGAGATCTGGCGTGATCGTTGTTGATTCCTCGGTGTGGATCGACTTTTTCAATGGTGTAAACACCCCTGAAGTGGAACGGCTCGATCGGCTCCTGGGGCTGACGCCTCTGGTGGTGGGTGATTTGATCCTGGTGGAAGTGGTTCAGGGCTTTCGCCACGAGCGCGACGTAGCCACCGCCCGCCGTTTGTTCCGCTCGCTAGCACTGCTGCCGATGCTGGGAGTTCACAATGCCTGGAAGGCGGCTGAGAACTACCGCACATTGCGCAGTAAGGGGATCACAGTGCGCAAAACGATCGACGGGATCATTGCCACTGCCTGCATTGAGGCCCATCTGCCTCTGCTGTTCAGCGATCGTGATTTCCTTCCCTACGTGCAACACCTGGGGTTGGAGGCAGCGTAGGGATCCCCCCTCTGCCAAGAAAGTTGTCGCCCCTGTTAATTCAATCCTTGGAGGCTTGGGGAGCTGGGTTATTTCATGGCTGGTTTTAGTGCCACTCCCTTGCTGAGCGGATAGTGGGTGAAACCCTGATACGATATTGAGAGTCGTTTGCAACAAGAGTCGCTTGCGAGAAGAATCGTTGCCGCAGCAGTCCCATGCCTCCCCCCTTTCTGAGCTGCGAGCTGGCGAGTCGGCCGTCATTGAGTCGTTGCGGGGAGACCTCGGTTTGATACGGAGGCTTAAGGCGTTGGGTTTTGGTAGGGGTCAACGAATTCACCTGTTGAGAAGGGCCTGGCTGGCTGGTCCCCTGCATGTGCGGGTGGGCATGACTGAATTGATGCTGCGGCGGGTGGATGCCACCCACATTCGAATTACACCAGGAGTGGCATGACCATGGCCCTAGTGGGTATGCCTAATTCCGGCAAATCCACCTTCTTTAACGGCCTCACCGGCAGCCATTCGCCGATTGGTAATTGGCCCGGCCTCACAGTTGAATTGCATCAGGGCAATGTTCAGCTCCAGGGCCAAACCGTGGGCTTGGTTGACCTGCCCGGCATCTACGACCTGCACGGGCTGTCGGAAGACGAAGTAATCGTGCGGCGCTTCTTGGAGAACACCCCGCTGGATCTGTTGGTATTGATCCTTAATGCCAGTCAAATTGATCGTCAGTTGCGCCTTGCATTGCAGGTGCAGCAGCTGGGTTTACCAGCCCTGCTGCTGTTGAACATGGCCGATGAGGCGGAACGTTTCGGCGTTCGCATTAACACCGTAATGCTCAGTCATCAGCTCGCCATGCCGGTGCTTTTGATCAGTGCTAAATACAACTCTTGCTTTAAAAACGTGGAGTTAGAGCTGGCCGCTGTCTTGGCCAAAGCGGGCCCGCCGCGGCGCGTTGAAGGGTTGGAAGAGCGGCTGGGGGCAGGGGAAGCGGAATTGGAAGGCCGCCTGGCTGAGCTCTTAAACCAATGCGTGCAGCTCCCCGAGCGCCTGCGTGATCAGCGCACCCGTCGGCTGGATCAGCTCCTACTGCATCCGTTATTGGGGCTACCGCTTTTCTTCCTGGTGATGTTCCTGATGTTTCAGGCCATCTATGCCTTGGGGGTTCCGCTGCAGGGGTTGCTTGGCCAGCTTTTAGGTGGCTTTGGCAGTGCAGTGTTGACCCCGCTGCTGGCCTGGGCCCCGGCCTTTGTGAGGGGCTTTTTGCTGGAGGGCCTTTACCAGGGCATCGGCACGGTGGCGGCTTTCCTGCCGGTGATCTTTCTGTTTTTCCTGGCCATGGCTGTGGTGGAAGACAGCGGTTATCTCTCCCGGGCGGCCTTCCTGATGGATGCGCTGATGGAACGGCTGGGCCTGGATGGCCGCTCCTTTGTGCTCTCTTTGATGGGATTCGGCTGCAATGTGCCGGCGATCCTTGGCACCCGAGTGATGCGCTCTAAGGGTTTAAGGATTCTCACCATGTTGGTGATTCCCTTCTCCCTTTGTTCAGCTCGACTGAATGTATTCCTGTTCATGACCGCTGCCTTGTTTGCCCCAAAACAGGGGGCGGCGGTGTTATTCAGCCTTTACTTAATTAGTTTTCTGGCGGCAATCCTCACCGCCCTAATCTTTAAAGGACAGTTCCCTTCGCGGGAACCATTGGTTTTGGAGTTGCCCCCCTATCGCTTCCCCACCCTCAAGCAGATGCTGGGGCGTTCCTGGGGAGAGGTGCGGCATTTCTGGTTTTGGAGCCGCAAGTTCATCATTTTCGGGGTGGTGGCAGTTTGGTTACTCAATAACCTGCCCTTTGGCGTGGCTCCCGCCTCAGAGCAATCCCTATCCGGATTACTCGGTTCTGCCCTGCAGCCCTTGCTACAGCCGATCGGCATCAACCCCAAGCTCACCGTTGCCCTGGTGTTTGGTTTTATTGCCAAGGAAATCGTGCTAGGGGGCCTGGCGGTGATCTACAACCAGGCAGATACGATTCAGTTGGGTCATGCCATGGCCCGAGATATCTCCTGGACCCAGGCCTACAGCTTCATGCTGTTCATCTTGCTTTACACCCCCTGCCTTTCCACCGTGGCGGTGATCCGCAACGAGTCAAAGAGCTGGGGAGTCACTCTGCTGTCGGTGTTTTGGTCGTTTCTCTTAGCCTGGTTGGTGGCCTTTATTTTCTTTCAGGGCAGTCGGCTGATTGGGGTGCACTGAAGAAGGAGTTAGGCGGCAACGTTCAGCTACATGCCCAATTCGTAGCCACAAAATCAACTCCCGAATGAAAAAGCCAGCCGCGCCAGGGCCAGGAGCAGCGAGCCATTTATCAGCACGATTAGAGCAGCACAAGCCCAGGCCAAGCCCAGCAGCCAACGGGGGGCCTGCAGTTCCCCCATCAAACCCCGCCGGCCGCAAAACCACACCAGTGGAATCACCGCAAAGGGCAATTGCAGCGACAGCACCACCTGGCTCAGCACCAGCAGTTGGTTTGTGGCCTGTTCGCCGAGCAGCAGCACCGTGGCCAGGGCGGGGATTAGGGCGAGCCCCCGGGTGAGCAGCCGCCGTTTCCAATCGGGTAGCCGCAGATTTAGGAAACCCTCCATCACCACCTGGCCGGCCATGGTGGCCGTGAGCGTGGAGCTCTGGCCAGCCGCCAGCAGGGCCACGCCGAACAGCACGCTGGCCAGGGAGGTGCCCAGCATCGGAGTCAGCAGCCGGTAGGCCTCACTGAGGTCCGTCACCGGTTGCGGCAGCCGTCCGTAGAAACTACCGGCGGCCAGCACCAGGATCGAAACATTAATCAGAAAGGCCAGGCTGAGGGCAACCAGCGTGTCCCAGGTGCTGAAAGCCAGGGCCCTGCGCTGAGTCCCCTGGCCGCCAATCCAGCGGCGGGATTGCACCAGAGAGGAATGCAGGTAGAGGTTGTGGGGCATCACCGTGGCCCCGAGAATACCGGCGGCTAGAAACAGCTGCCGCCCGTCCCTGAGGCTGGCGGCCTGGGGGATGAAGCCTTGGCCCACCTGGCTCCAACTCGGTTGAAGCAGCAGCATTTCAACCGCGAAGCAGCCGCCCACCAGGGCCACCAGCGCGATCACCAGGGCCTCCAGCCGGCGGATCCCGAAATGCTGCAGCGCCAACAGCAGCAAAGTGTCGGCAGCCGTGAGGCCTACCCCCCAGAGCAGGGGCAGCCCGAACAGCAGCTGCAGGGCAATGGCGCTGCCCACCAACTCGGCCAGGTCGCAGGAAATGATGCCCACCTCTGCCAGCAGCCACAACGGGATCCGCCAGAAGCGAGGCAGCAGCTGGCTGCAGGCCTGGGCCAGATCCAGCCTTGTGGCGATGCCCAGCCGGCAGCAGAGCGACTGGAGCACCATCGCCATCAGACTGGAGAGCCCGATCACCCACAGCAGGCGGTAGCCGAACTGTGAGCCGGCCGCCAGGTCGGTAGCCCAGTTGCCTGGATCCATGTAGCCCACGGCCACCAGATAGCCCGGACCGAGCACCCGCAGGAAGGTGCGCAGCATGCCCATGCCAGCAGGCACCTCCACTACCTGAGCGTCGATGCGATCGGCGGAGCCGATCGGTGCTTCAGTCATGAAGCGATGCCAGAGAAACTGGAGAGTAAGGTAAAACTTGTTAGGATAGATTGGATTTGCCCCGCCCTATTTCAGAAGTTGCGGGAAACTTTGTAGCCACTGAGATCGAAGCGGGTATTCAGGGGCTTGATTCCCGAATCCAAACCCCCCTTGATCTGCCAGCTGCAATAAGCGCAATCTTTGCCGGTGAACTGGCGCTGATTACAGCTGGAGCCACCAGTCCGGCAGGAAAATTAATAATAACTTCGCGAAAAATCAGCTAGCCGAAGTCGATCCAGCTGCCTCCTCGCAGTAACGGCATCATGGCTAGCAGGTTCACTGTCGCGTAGACAAAAAATCCAAAGAGAGATAGCGGCTGCGATAGGTTTTAAATATCACCTCAATATCTGCAGCATTTTCTTCGTCTTGCTTTAACCGGTTTGCATGGGGTCAGTGTAAAAACAATTCTTTAAACACTGTCCTTGAAAACGGGGGAGGCTCACACTTCTCGATTTCTTATCTCGAAAGATGCAGGCTGGCCGTAGTTATATCCCTACTCCCCTGAATCACTCCCTGCGCAAGTGGCTGCTAGCTCTTTTGTTAGGGCTGCTAATCAGCGTTGCTTTGCTGTTGCCTGCTCTGCTGGAGCCGGTCGACAGCAAGCCAGGGCCGAGCTTGCAGGGTTTGATAGTGCTCGGCTACCACGAAATCGAACCGCCAGCCCAGGCTGTGATTCCTGACTATTCAGTCACTCCGCAACAATTTTCTGAGCAGATGAGCTGGCTGCATGCCCACGGTTACCACTTCGTGAGCCTTGAGCAGGTATTGCAGGCCAAGGCTGGCAAACTGCCACTGCCGTCCAAGCCGCTGCTGCTCAGCTTTGACGATGGCTACAGAAGTACCTACATCAATGCCTTCCCGGTGCTAAAGCAGTATCATGCTCCAGCCTTAGTCGCCCTAGTGGGTAGTTGGTTGGAACCTGAGGCTGGCCTGGTGGCCTTTGGTGACCAGCAGTTACCGCGGGAGCATTTGCTCAGTTGGTCCCAACTGCGGGAAATGGTTGGCAGTGGCCTAGTGGAAGTGGCCAGCCACACCTACGACCTCCACAAAGGCATAACTGCCAATCCCCAGAAGAATTCCGAGCCCGCGGTCACCAGTCGCCTCTACAGCCCCGGTACGGGCTATGAAACTGAGAATGCCTACCGCAAGCGGCTACAGGTTGATCTGCAACTCAACAACAAGCTGCTAACCAATCAGTTGGGCCAAAGGCCCCGGGCGGTGGTTTGGCCCTATGGCCGTTACAACAACACTGCCATGAAGGTTGCGGAGGAGCTAGGCATGCCCGTGGGCATAACGCTCGATGACGGCGAGATTTTCAGCAACTCTCCATTAAAAGCATTACCTCGGCTGTTGATTACCCGGGAAATGGCTGGGGTGAAAGGGCTGGAAACTGAGCTGTCCCTGCGGGACCGCGATGCCGGCGACAACACCCGGGCGGCGAAGGTGATGCATGTGGATCTAGACAACATCTACGACCCCAACCCGGCCCAGATCGAACGCAACCTGCAGTTGCTCCTGCGGCGTATCCGTGAAATGGGAGTGAATACTATTTACCTGCAGGCTTATGCCGATCCGGATGGCAATGGTGCCGCTGATGCCCTTTATTTCCCAAACCGCCACTTGCCTGTGAAGGCAGATTTGTTTAACCACGTGGCTTGGGAAATCCGCACCCGCACGCCGGTGCGGCGGCTCTATGCCTGGATGCCGGTGCTGGCCTTTGAGTTGCCCAAGGGTCATCCCGCCGCCCAGCAAAAGGTGGTTACGGAGAAGCCCAGCAATGGACATCTCAATATGGGCTACCCCAGGCTGAGTCCCTTTGCCCCCGAGGCGATGGCCACGGTGCGAGACATCTACGAAGACTTGTCTCGCTACGCCACCTTCGATGGGCTGTTATTTCACGACGACGTAACACTTTCGGATTACGAGGACGCCAGCCCCTGGGGCCTGCGCCAGTACCGCCGTTGGGGTTTGCCCTCGGATCTGGCCAAGATTCGTGCCAGTGATCCGCTTCAGGGCCGTTGGGTGATAAAAAAGATCAAGGCCCTGGATGCCCTCACCCTGGAGCTGGCAGCCACCGTGCGCCAAAACCAATCGCAGCTGCGCACGGCCCGAAATATCTACGCCCAGGTGGTGCTGAATCCTAAGGCCGAGGTTTGGTATAGCCAATCTATTGATGATTCACTCAAGGACTACGACTTCACGGCGGTGATGGCTATGCCTTACATGGAAAAGGCCGCCGATCACAAAGCATTTCTGCAGCGCATGGTGGCCCAGGTAAAGGACAAACCCCAGGGTTTACAGAAGGTGCTCTTTGAGCTGCAGAGTATCGATTGGCACACCAAGCGGGATCTACCCACTGAGGAATTGGCCCAGCAGATTACTGAGCTCTATGCCCTTGGGGTAAAGCATGTGGGCTATTACCCCGACAACCTGCATCGCGGCACCCCAGATCCGGCGGTGCTGCGGCCGGTGCTGGCGGCCCACTCCAGTGCCCCAAGCCCATAAATGGAGGGGATCGGCGGGTTTTTGGTTGGATATCCGCTGGTAATGGCTTTGGTGTGGATGCTGCTCGCCTTGGGTTTTTTGCTGCTGCGGGAATGGCCGGATCGGGGGCGTTCCTGCCCCCCCCCAGGGATCCAGGCTCCGGTGAGCATTCTGATCCCCTGTTTCAACGAAGCAGCCAACCTGGCCGACACGATCCGCTACGCCTTGGCCAGCGACTGGCCCCAGTTTGAGCTGATCGCCATCAATGACGGCAGCAGTGACGACACCGGCCGTTTGCTGGAGGAATGGGCCGCCTGCGAACCCAGGGTGCGGGTGGTGCACTTGGCCCAGAACCAGGGCAAGGCTATGGCTCTCCAGGCAGGGGCCCTGCTAGCCCGCCATGAATTGTTGGTATGTATCGATGGCGATGCCCTGCTGGATGCCCAGGCGGTGGCCTGGCTGGTGCGGCGTTTTCAGGCAGACCCTGGCC
The DNA here is from genome assembly GCF_024345595.1 of Synechococcus lacustris Maggiore-St4-Slac. Taxonomy (NCBI): domain Bacteria; kingdom Bacillati; phylum Cyanobacteriota; class Cyanophyceae; order Synechococcales; family Synechococcaceae; genus Synechococcus; species Synechococcus lacustris. The sequence goes on from NZ_JAGQBK010000026.1 coordinate 11,623, forward strand.
TGGGTGCAGTAACCGGTAATCCCCGCATCCGAAACCGCACCACCCTGCTGGGCCGCATTCAGGTGGGCGAATTTTCTTCGATTGTTGGCTTGATCAAGCGGGCCCAGTCGATGCTTGGCGGCCTATTCACAGTCTCTGGGGTGATCACCGCCTTTCGCCGCTCGGCGTTGCATGAAGTTGGCTACTGGAGCGTAGACATGCTCACAGAAGACATCGCCATAACCTGGGCCCTGCAGCGGGCAGGCTGGCGGGTCGCCTACGAACCCCAGGCGTTGGTGTGGATTCTGATGCCTGAAACCCTTAGGGGGTTGTGGAAGCAGCGCCTGCGCTGGGCGGAGGGGGGCATTCAGGTGCTGCTGGCCAATGCCAATTTGTTGCTGCATCCCCGCCAATGGCGGCTGTTGCCGTTGCTGGTGGAGCCATGGTTGAGCCTGGTCTGGGCCCAGGCCATGGCCCTGATGCTTTTGGCCTGGCTGGGGGAGCATTTGGGCTTGCTTGGTGGGGCGCAGCCCCTGGCTATGCCGCTGCTACCCAGCTCCAGTGGCCTTTGGTTGGGGGCCACCTGCCTAGTGCAATTTGGCTTCAGCCTCTGGCTAGATCGCCCCTATGACCGGGGGCTGGGCCGCAACTTCTATTGGATGATCTGGTATCCCATCGCCTTCTGGATGCTCACCATGGCCACGTCGGTGGTGGCCTTGCCCATCGTGCTGGGGCGGAGGCGGGGCCTACGGGCCCGGTGGGTTAGCCCTGATCGGGGCTTTGGCATCGGTACAGCTAAACCCTGACCCTTGCCGATTTCTGGTCGATCCGCCGCCACCATTGCTACAAATATTCCTGGCTTTTTCCGTGACCCTTCGGTCCGCCCCCCTGTTGGATTTGCGCAAGAGCCGCAGCTGGGGCCACCAGTTGCCAGCGGAGCTGGCCACCCTTTCCCTCTGGGGCCTTGGCGCCAAGACCTTGTTGGGTGCCGCCGCGGTTCCTGCCCTGGCGCCCTTGTTGGGGTTGGTTTTGCTTTGTCGTAGCGGCCAGGGGTTGGGCTGCTGCCGCGGCTCCCTGGCAACGGCAGCTATTGCAGCTGTGCCTCTTCCCCAGGCACAGCTATTTCGCCCTGGGGGGAGCCCTTGCTTTGTGGCCGACGATCGCAGCCGTCGCCAACTGGCCGAACACTTCGGCCTGGCTGAGGTGCTGCTATTTCGCGGCCAGCATGCCTCGATTTGTACGCTCCATCACAATGATGTTGGCCGTATCGTCGATCTGGTTTATTTGCAACAGCCCCAGCTGGCTCCCCTTCGCGACCGCCATGCGCATTCTATTGGCTGAGGACGACAATTTGCTGGCAGAACCGCTGTTGGATTATCTACAGCGAGAAAACCATGTGGTCTCTTGGTTTAGCGATGGAGCCTTAGCCCTCGAGGCTCTTCTATCTGGGGGCTTTGAGCTTGCTTTGCTCGATTGGATGCTGCCTGGTTTGGATGGAGCAGAAATTGTGCGGGAAGTGCGCCGTAGGCAATTGCCGCTGTTGGTTTTGATGCTCACCGCCCGAGACGCCCTGGAGGATGTGGTCACTGGCCTGCGGGCCGGAGCTGACGACTATCTGGTCAAGCCCTTTCGCATGCTGGAACTGTCCGCTCGGATCCGTTCCCTTGAACGGCGCTCCCTCCAGCCCTATCGCGGTGATTGCCCCCAATGGGGTGAACTGGTGCTTGATGCCGAGGCAGGTTTGGCCTGCTGGGGGCAGCAACCGTTGGGGCTCACCAGTAAGGAATTTCAGCTACTGGAGTGGTTCCTCCGGCACCCAGGCCAGCTATTCAGCCGGGCCCGGTTACTTGATCAGCTCTGGCCCTTGGAGGCGGAGGCTGGAGAAGAAACCGTTAAAACCCATTTGAATAATTTGCGGCGCAAGTTGCGGCTGGCGGGGGTGCCTGACCCAATTGAAACTCTCCATGGCCAGGGCTATCGCTTGGGGCCGGTGCGTTGAACCGTCTTCGTCAAAGCCCCTCGGTGGGTCGTCCCGCCAAGTTGTTGCAACGCCAACAGCTGGAGTTATGGCTGTTGTATCTGGCCAGTCTGGCCGGGGTGCTGTTGTTATTTGCGTTGGTGTTGCGGGGGGTGTTTCAGCAAAGTCAATTAGGCACCATCCGCAGTGCCCTCAGTGTTGTAAGTGAAGACTTGGCAAGCCTGCCCCTGCCAGCTGCAGGTAGTGAACGGGATTTACAGGAGAGCCGCAAGGATTTCGCCACGGCCCACCAGCAGGTGGAATGGTTTGTTAAGGGTGTAGCGGCCCCGGTGGCTCGTCTCGGGGAAGTACGCACCATTGGTCCTTTGCCAGTTTTGGCGCCAGGTAAACGACTTCTCTGGCAGCAGGGTCCCGACTGGATTGCCCTGGTGCGTCCCGTGGATTCAGCCATGGTTGAGGGCCATGCCCCAGGCACTGTTTGGTTACGGGTAAGTGAAGGCTTAGAGAACTCGGAGAATCAACTCACCCATTTAGACCTTGCGCTCGCTGCTTCTGTTGGGGCCGCCATGTTGCTTTCGGCGCTGATGGCAAGGTTGCTTACTCAGCGTGCTGTGGAACCATTGCAAGGCAGCCTTTCCCGGCTTCGTCAATTCAGCTTGGATGCCTCCCACGAATTACGGGGACCGTTGGCTGCCTTAGGCGCCAATGTGGAGATGGGCCTATTGGAAAGCGATCCAGATTTGACCCCCCAACGGCGACGTTTTATAGCAATTGGCCGGGCCACTGCTCAGATGGAACAGTTGGTTGATGATTTGTTATTGCTTGCCCGCCAGGATGAGCAGCGGATTGAACATGCTGAGCAGGTTGATCTATCCAACCTGATTGAGCTGCAATTGGATTTGAGTCGTGATGGCTTTTCCTTGCGCCAGCAACGGCTCAGCTCCGAGTTGGGGTGTGAGCTACTCGTTCTAGGCCAGTCGATCTTGCTGCAACGTTTATTTCGTAACCTGATCGATAACGCCCAGCGCTACACCCCAAACCAAGGGCTCATCAATGTTACCGCTCAGCGCCGCGGCTGCTGGATCACAGTGGCAGTTCGAGACAGTGGCGTGGGTTTAACAGCTGATCAGTTGCCGCGGGTATTTGATCGATTCTGGCGGGCCAGACCAGACCGGGGCGACGACGGCACCGGCCTGGGTTTAGCAATTGCCTCTCGCATTTGCATGGCCCACGGCGGCAGCATCCGTGTTATCAGCAAACTGGGGGAGGGCAGCTGTTTCCTGGTGGAACTTCCCGCTTACCAGGCGGCATAGCTGGGTTTGGTTTTTTTGGCAGTGCCAAATAGTTTTTTAAGCTCGACAGGTCATTGGCCACCGGGCCCAACAACGATCTCGATCCGATCGCCTCCCCGCTGTTACTGCCAGGAGAAATGACACCTTTTGGAGGCTTCTCTCTAGCGCATCTAATGATTAATTAATACATACCAAATCAGGTTGGCGCCAGCGGCCTACCTGTTCAAGGAAGAAATCCCGTTTACGGCATTAGCTACTGAGCTCAGTGGCATTAAACCCTGGTGTTTCTACTACCACCGTGAATTTATCTGCAGCATTCCAACCCTCTAGTTGCTTTTCTGATGCACTCACCACCTCTCCCTGCAATCGCCAGTTACTACGCCATTGATAAAGCGTTGAACGATGAATACCTAATTCCCTAGAAATTTGAGGAACATCCTGCCTATTTGGCGGGCTCATCCTTTTACGTACATCAGCTTGAACAGCAAGGCTGTAAGCAGTCATTAAGTTGCTCCATTAAGCCCCCAAGAATTCAATTAACAGGGGTGACAACTTTTCTGGCAGAGGGGGTAGCGGTAATACCCGCGGGGCAATAGAAAAAAGTAGTAGCAGCTGTCCGCTTGGTTTCTTTAGCTCCGGTAACTACTGCCTCAGCAACCTAAGTAATGAACGGGAAGCAATCCAAAAAACTGGTAATTCATGCCCGCTTGGTTGGTTTAGCTCCGGCAGTTATTGCTTAAAAAGCCGTTGATGCAGGTAAATGGTGGCAAATGGGCCTTTGAGGGCAACAGCTAGCCCCGCCAAAAAGAGGATTTAAAGCCCTA
>NZ_JAGQBK010000027.1:0-15491 GCF_024345595.1 Synechococcus lacustris Maggiore-St4-Slac
CCTTGCAGCAGCTGAAAGCGCTCCTGTAGCCCTAACCGCCCCTGCAATCGGTTGATCACTAACTAAGCAAACGCTTAATTAGAGGAATAGAAATCGCCCCCGCTAACCCGGGGGCTTTTTAATGGTTTAGGCCTTGTTGGCAAGCAATGGTTTACGGCGATTAGGAAACAGCTCTTTGCAAAGGGGGCACACCATGCCATTGCAGCCGCGGGCGGTGCAAAATTCACGGCCATAGAAAATTATTTGGAGGTGCAATTTATTCCATGCCTCCCTTGGAAATAAACGCTTCAAATCGGTTTCAGTGCGGGCCACATTTTCACCATTACTAAGGCCCCAGCGCTGGGCTAAGCGGTGGATGTGGGTGTCTACGGGGAATGCCGGCACACCAAAGGCTTGAGCCATCACCACACTGGCTGTTTTATGACCCACCCCAGGCAGGGCTTCAAGGGCTGTAAAACTCTTAGGTACTTGGCCTGCATGGCGTTCAATTAATAATTCAGCTAGCCGTTTTACATTGGCTGCTTTAGTTCGAGCTAACCCCAATTGACGAATATGGCTAAAAATCGATGCTTCTGTTAAATCTGCCATGGCAGCAGGGTTAGGCCCGGCCGCAAAAAGAGCTGGTGTTACCTCGTTTACTTTTTTATCGGTGCATTGGGCGCTTAACAACACCGCCACAAGCAAGGTAAATGGATCACTGTGATCAAGCGGCACTGGAGTTTCTGGGTAGTGCTGCTCCAGCCTTTGCATAACAAGGGCAGCCCTTTCAGCCTTGCGCATTGGTTATCACCTCGAGAGAACCATAATGAATTTGATCTCGAGCTGATCAAGCTCAGCCTCAGGTTTTATTGATTTATGGGCAGCAGTTTTGGCCAGCTTTTTCGGATCTCCACATTTGGTGAATCCCATGGCGGCGGTGTTGGGGTGATTGTGGATGGCTGTCCGCCACGGCTTTGCCTGGATCTAGCTGCGATCCAAGTTGAGCTTGATCGGCGCAAGCCAGGTCAAAGCAAGATCACCACACCCCGCAAGGAAGCGGATCAAGTGGAAATCCTCAGTGGCTTATTAGATGGCGTCACCCTTGGCACACCTATTGCCATGGTGGTGCGCAATAAAGACCAACGGCCCCAGGATTACAAAGAGATGGAAGTGGCCTTTCGCCCTTCCCACGCCGATGCCACCTACCAGGCAAAATATGGCATCCAAGCCCCCAGTGGAGGCGGTAGAGCATCAGCGCGGGAAACGATTGGCCGCGTGGCAGCTGGTGCCATTGCCAAACAACTACTAGCCCAAACCCATGGCACCGAGATATTGGCCTGGGTGCGGCGGATCCACAACCTAGAAGCTGTTATTCCAACGGATCTACCCACCCTTGAAATGGTGGAGGCCAATATTGTGCGCTGCCCAGATGCAGCGATGGCGGTTCAAATGATCGAACGGATTGAAGCGATCGGCCGCGATGGTGATTCCTGTGGTGGTGTGATCGAGTGCGTAGTGAGGAGGCCGCCGGTGGGTATTGGCATGCCCGTTTTCGACAAACTGGAGGCCGACCTGGCAAAGGCGGTGATGTCTTTACCTGCCACCAAGGGTTTTGAGATCGGTTCTGGCTTTGCTGGCACCCAACTGCTGGGTAGTGAACACAACGATGCTTTCCTAGCAACTGGAGATGGCAGCTTGCATACGGCAACCAATAATTCCGGTGGCATCCAAGGCGGGATCAGCAACGGCGAACCGATTGTGATTCGAGTGGCCTTTAAACCAACCGCCACAATCCGCAAGGAGCAACAAACCATCAATGCCCGCGGTGAGGCCACCACATTGGCGGCTAAAGGCAGGCACGACCCCTGTGTATTACCAAGGGCCGTGCCAATGGTGGAAGCGATGGTTGCCCTAGTGCTGGCAGACCATTGGCTCCGCCAGCGAGGTCAATGTGGCAGCGCAGCTAACTCAGGAAACTGATGCTGGAGCTACGGCAGCATTGCTTGCCGCGGGGCGGGCAACTGGTTTTTTAACTACCGCTTTCTTGGCAACCCTTGGTTTAGCAACGCTTGGTTTAGCAGCTGTTCTTTTGGCAGCAGCAGCTGGTTTAGGGGCAACTGGTTTGCGCTGGGGGCGGGTGCGATGGCTCAATACCAAGGCCCATTCCGCATCACTGAGGCTGCTGGGCTTGTTGCCATAGGTGTCTGCCACCTTGGCGGCCCTTTCGATATCAGCCACCAAATTTTGCCAAGAGGCAGCAAAGCGTTTGTCGCTTTGTGATTTGGCGCCACTTTCGATCAAGGTTTCAACCACACCAGCGGTGGTTACCTTTTTGCGGCGGCGGTTAAAGATCTCCTTTTGCAATTGAGTAATCAAAGCAAGCGCCTTATCGCTGAGCTTGATGGTGAGCTGTGCCATTGGAAAGAAAAAAATTCCCTATCCCAGGAGTAGCACTTGAGACGCGCAATGGCAACTAATTACGCCAATGGCTCAGTTGCGGTTTGGCTTAGCTACCGCGAATGGCGCGAGGCTATCGATATGCCCAGGCCGCAAACAATTGCTGGAATCAAACAGGCTGGAGCCCAAAGCCACTGCCTGCACACCTGCTGCAAACCAACTGGCAAGATCTTTTGGGGCAATGCCACCGGCTGCAATACAAAAGGGCAGCGGAGCAAGGGGACCCTGCAGTTGCCGCCAATAGGTGGGGCCTAAAGCTGCCGCAGGGAAAAGTTTCACCAAGCCAGATGCCCCACTGCAAACGCTGCCGAAGTGGTGGATTTCCGTGGGGCTAAATACACCTGGCACAAGGGTGATGCCAAGCTGTTGGGCCAACTGCAGCAAGGGCTCAGTTGCAATTGGCGCCATGGCGTATTCAAGGCCCAGGGCTGCTATGGCTTGAAGCTGCTCAGGCTCGCGGATGGCCGCTGCACCAAAGCGCAACAGGGGCCATTGGCGTTGCAAATCCAATAACAAATCAAACCACCAGGGCTCCGCATTCCAGGAGAGTTCCACATGGCGAAAACCAGCTGCGGCAACAGCTGCCACCTGTTGCTCAGCCTGGGTGCTGCAGTTTGGCCGCAACACCGCAAGCAGCGGGCTTACGGCCAAGGAAGAATGCAATCCTGCCGGATCTTGTTTAGGCGTAGTCGGCAACCTGCACATCACGGAGCAATAGGAGCTCCTGCAATTGCTCGGCATCAACTGTTTCCTGTTCCACCAAGAGATCAGCTAATTCATCGAGCACGGAGCGGTTAGCGCTCAGCACCGTGGTGGCCCGTTTGTAGGCAACTGCCACTAGTTCAGATACCTCAGCATCGATGGTGGCGGCTGTGTCTTCTGAGAAATCCCTCTCGGCGCCTATGTCGCGGCCAAGGAACATGCCGCCCTGGGATCTACCTAGGGCAACGGGTCCCAACTTATCGCTCATGCCAAAACGGGTAACCATCTGGCGGGCAACGCGGGCCACCTGCTGGAGATCATTGGAAGCACCAGTTGTTACTTCGTCTTCTCCGTAAACAATCTCCTCAGCCACCCGTCCACCCAGGGCAACGGCCATTTGGTTTTGCAAATAGGAGCGGGAGTAGAGGCCGGATTCCATCCGTTCTTCACTGGGGGTAAAGAAGGTGAGGCCGCCTGCATTACCGCGGGGAATGATGCTGATCTTTTGTACTGAGTCGTAGTCGGGCATTAAGGCACCAACAAGGGCATGGCCAGCCTCGTGGTATGCAACCAAACGTTTACGCCTTTCACTCATTACGCGATCTTTCTTCTCAGGGCCTGCCATCACCCTTTCGATCGCATCATTCACTTCATCCATGGAAATTTCCACCAGTTGCCTGCGGGCCGCCATGATTGCGGCTTCGTTTAGCAAATTGGCGAGATCAGCACCGGTAAAGCCAGGGGTGCGCCTGGCAACACGGTCGAGATCAACGTCTTTTGAAAGGGTTTTACCCCGGGCATGTACGCCCAAGATCTGAAGGCGACCGCTGTAATCAGGGCGATCAACCACCACCTGACGATCAAAACGGCCCGGCCGCATTAAGGCTGCATCAAGCACATCAGGGCGGTTGGTGGCGGCAACAATGATGATGCCGGTGTTGCCCTCAAAACCGTCCATTTCAGTGAGCAACTGATTGAGGGTTTGCTCCCTTTCATCGTTGCCACCACCGAGGCCTGCACCCCTTTGACGACCAACGGCATCAATTTCATCAATAAAAACTATGCAAGGGGCATTCTTTTTAGCTTGCTCAAATAGATCACGAACTCTGCTAGCACCCACACCCACAAACATTTCAACAAATTCAGAACCTGAAATTGAGAAAAAAGGCACTCCAGCTTCACCGGCAACGGCTTTTGCAAGCAGGGTTTTACCAGTGCCGGGCGGGCCAACTAAAAGCACACCTTTAGGGATTTTTGCACCAACAGCAGTGAAGCGATCTGGGTTTTTAAGGAAATCAACCACCTCAGTGAGTTCAAGTTTTGCTCCTTCAATGCCAGCAACATCATTGAAAGTAACTTGAGTTTGGGGCTCCATTTGCACCCGAGCTTTGCTTTTACCAAAACTCATGGCTTGGTTACCACCGCCACCTTGGGCGCGGCGCAGCAGGAAAAACAAACCGCCAAGCAACAGAATTGGAAACAACAAACTGCTGGCTGCCTGCTGCCAAGCAGGGGTTTGACGGGTTGGTTGAACGGCGATGTCAACCTTGTTATCGGTGAGAATTTTGAGCAGGTCTTTATCTGGAGCGAGGTTCACTTCAGCGCGGCGGCCATCGCTTTCAACTACCAAAGCAGTGCCTCGGTCTGGTGAAATCAGCACCCTAGAAATTTGATTTGCTTGCACCGCTTCAATGAAATCGCTGTAGCGCAAACTTCTTGGGGCGTTTGCTGGAGCGGGCCTGCCGCCCATAAAGGCAGTGCCAAGGGCGATCAACACCACCACCAAAAGCACGTATAAACCTGCATTACGCCAGCCCTTCTTGCCTGCCACTTAACCCACCTCGTTAGTAAAGGAATGTTAACCGATCCTGAGTTTCAGGGGGCGCGGAGCACCTCAACAACGCTGCGGAAGGCAAACCACTCAGGAATTTCCTCGCCGCTGCGCAGCATTTGCCGGAATTGGGTGCCACTCAGTTTTTGCACATGCAAACCACGGGCCTCAGCATGTTCAGCGGTTACGTAGCCCTCTTCCTGGGTATAAACAAGGTTCAATGAGGGCACTGTTTCCATGGCCAGTTCCGGCGCGCAGGCCCTAGCAAAATCCTGGGCTTCGTAGGGGCCGTAGAAATCCTCACCGCTAATCGACGACTTACATCCGGCCATATCCCTGCCGATGATGAAGTGGGTGCAGCCGTAATTGCGGCGGATAATCATGTGCTGCAGCGCTTCCCTCGGCCCCGCCATGTGCATGGCATAGGGGAGATAGGCCCAGCGAATGCGCGGGTTATCAACTTCAGCAGCGAGCCTTTCATATGTTTGAAAGCGCACATTGCCGGGAATGTCGTCTTGCTGGGTGGGGCCGCAGGTGGGATGCACCAACACAACAGCAGCTGCGCTCACATTGCTGGCATGGAGTGCCCGGGTGAACAACTCGTAGTGGGCGCGATGGATTGGGTTACGGCACTGAAAAGCCACCACATCCTCCCCAGGTGGCAATGACTCCCTTACTTGAGCAGGGGTTTTGCAGGGAAACACCCGCTTGGGTAACTCGAGCCCCTGCAATGAACCACCCAGATAACGGTGCTTGCGTTCCATCGCAACCATGCGCACCGCTGGATGTTCAAGGGAGGTGGTGCCATAGCAACCTTTTGCCTCAATTGTTTTATCGGGCAACCACTGGTCTTGAACGGTTAAAACCGCAAGCTTTTGACCTTTGTAGGTGAGTAGCACCCGATCACCGAGTTGCAAATCATCCCGATCGGTATCAAAAACAAGTGGCAAGCCAAATAAATAGCCCGAACTGGTGCGATTACCAGCCACCACAGCGTTGTAATCAGCCTGGTGCATAAATCCCCGCTCAGGGGAGAAACCACCCACCACCAGGAGCTCCACATCGCAGGCGTTGCGATCGGAACATTCGATGCTGGTGGTTACATCAGCCAGCAGATCTTGATGCTGCTCAACAGGCAACATCAAATCCACCAAGCTGCCCCCATAGGGGGCGATCAGGGTAGTCATAGGGGGTAGTTAGTGGAGGCGGGAATCAAGCTGCTTCCAAACGGCCATAGAGCTCACCGCTCACCTTCACATCAACCACCTTTTTGGTGCCCATGTCGGTGTCGGAGGGTTGAATCGCCGTGAACACCCCTGCAAATTCTCCGGTTTGGGCATCCAGGCGGGTGATCGAGAAATTCATCGTGCCGGAGCCATCCACGTAACGCTTCACGTTCTCTTTACGCAGCTCCTCATCGTCGCCGGCGGGCACTAAACCCATGGCGCTGCTGTAGCCGGTGGTGAGGCCACGGCCCTTGGGATCAAGGAAATTACTGGTGCGGTAGCTGGGGGTGCGATAGGGGCCTTCGAAATCAGTGCTGGTGGAGAGGTTGGTGCCCTCGGCGGTGGCATCAAGCAACTTGCTGGAGAAGGTGAAAGGCACCTCTTCGCCGCCGGGCAGAAGCACTGTGATTGGTTGGAAATCGATCCCACCCAATTCCTTAAAGCGCAAACCGGAACCCTCAACCGTTAGGTCGCCAAATACGGAATCCAGGCTGGAGGTGTAACGGGTAAGGATGCGGCCATCAACAAATTGCGCCTCTTGGCGTTTGTTGGCTGGTTCACCTTTCACTGCAACCGTGCTGGGGTGAAAGCACATTTCCTTGAGCTGATAACGGCTGCCGGCCTGGAGGGCAATGGTGCCGCGGGCGGATTCCGGCAGGGTGGCGCAGTCGTTAGCGAGGCCGGTGTTGTGAATGTCTTCGTAGGTGAGATCGGCTCGATCAATCGCTTTAGCGCCCCCACTGCAGGCGGTTAATAGGGTCAAACAAGCTGCCAGGCAAAGGGTTATGGCTGCTTGGAGAAGTTTCCTCAGGCTATGCATGGGGAGCAAAGAAGGCATGGGGGCGATCGTACAACCGAAAACTCCTTGTGCCGGATAGGATGTCGCGCCTCTAAACATCTCGATGGCCACAGCCGAAACGGACTGGAGCCAACGCTTCGCCAAATGGCAAGCAGAGGCCCAGTTGCTTGCCGCAGAAGCCGAGGGAAATCCCATCGCCCTGCTGGCGGTATTAAGGGAAATGGAGGGAGTGCATCGGCGCCTGCAGGAGGGGGCCCTACGCAACAGCCTGCCTGCGGATCGCCGCCGTTTATTTGCCTTGTTACAGGCGATTGAACAAAGTGGCGGCTGGCCTTACATCCCGCGGCTACAAATCAAAACCCTGTTGGAACATTTAAATCCTGAAGGCAGCGATTCAGCTGGCTGAGCAATTGATGGGCAAGTTCCAACTTGCCGCAGGGGCCCAGCTGTTGCGGCGCTGCTCCCTGCTGCAACAACCAGCCTTTATTGGTGGGTGCAGCAAACCCGGCATCAGCTTGATCGATCGGATTAGCGAAAAGCAGATCACAGCCTTTTTGGCTCAATTTGGCTTGGGCCTGGGCTAACCCATCGCCGGTATGGGCGCAAAACCCCATCAAAACCTGTTGCTGGGGCTTGGCTACCACCATGGCCTGCAATAGATCTGGCACCGTTTGCCAAGCTTCAGGCTGGAGCAGCTGTTGATGCAGATCGGTTTTGCTGAGTTTTTCTGGATTTGGCCTCTGCAGGCGATGGTCGGCCACTGCAGCAGCCATCACCACCCCATTAGCCCAGGCTTGATGTTTTTTTAGTAGAAGCTCTAGATCAGCGGCACTTGTGAATTGATGGCATTCCAGGCCCTCGAGAATTGCGGGATCCAGCTGCAAGGGGCCATGCAGCAACTTCACCTCAGCACCCCGCCATTGGGCCGCCAGGGCCATTAGGGCGCCCATCCTGCCGGTGGAGGGATTTGATAGGAACCGAGCTGGATCTAGGGCTTCGCGGCTTGGGCCGGCGCTGATTAACAAGCGCAAGCCCTTGAGGTCTTGGTTGGCACCATGCAGGGCAAGGGATTCAGCCGCTAGCAGCAATTGGGCCGGCTCCCGCATGCGGCCAGCTCCGCGGCGATCACAGGCCAATAAACCAGCGCTGGCTGGTTCTAAGGCCAACAGGCCCGGATCAGCCTGGAGCAGGCGCCAATTACGTTGCACCGCAGGCCCATGCCACATGCTGGTGTTCATGGCGGCGGCCAGCAAACGAGGCGCCTCAGAAGCCAGCAGGGTTGATGCCAGCAAATTATCGGCAAGGCCATGCACTAAACGGGCCAAACTGCTGGCGCTGAGGGGCACCACCAGCACCAACTCAGCCCACTCCGCAAGTTCGATATGCAATGGTTTGGGCTGGCTTGCCAACCATTGATCGGCCTCTACGTAACAGGGATTGCGCGACAGGCTGGCTAGGGCTGAGGCACTCACAAGCTGAGCTGCACTTGGGGTGAGCACACAACGCACCTGGGCGCCACGCTGCACAAGGGCGCTCACTAATTGCGGCACTTTTACCGCTGCGATGCTGCCGCTTACAGCCAGTAGCAGGCGCTTGCCCGCTAGGGGATCAGCTGGGGCGGCTGGCATTGCTATTCCTCGTCGAATGGTTCTTGATCTACCAAATGCACATAGGGGCGCACCAGATCGGGTCGATGGATAGCTAGGGCCCGCATTAGGTGCCAATCATTGAGGCTGTCGAAGGGATTGGCGTAGTCGTCGGCATCAAGGCGCTGGGCTAAGGCTGCCACCGAATCTTCCGTGTGGGCGGCCAAAATGCTTTCAGAGATGGCGACGGGTTCAGACATGGGTGTTAATTTCAAATCGAGGTCCCTGGGGAGTTAGCTCAGCTGGTAGAGCGCTGCGATCGCACCGCAGAGGTCAGGGGTTCGAATCCCCTATTCTCCATCGCCATGGGCAAAAACCTAATAAGCGCGTTGCTAACCACCTGGGTTGGAACAATGCCCCTATTGGAAACTGAACAACACAAGATAATTCTGGCGCCGATCGCTCCGCGGGAAGTGGAAAACGGCGTTTTGGTTTACACCGAACGCCAAAACAAAGATGGCAGTGGCAGCCGGCTTGTGCCCTACGAAGTGGATTGCGCTGGAGCCCGGGTGCGAAAGCAGGGGGAGGCAGAGGAATGGTTTAAAGCCAAACCATTCACCCTGGCAAACAGCCTGCTGGAGAGGGTTTGCCGCAAAAGGCGGTGAGGTTATCGCGGCGGCGGCCCCGCAATGGGGTACAAAGGGTCATTAATCAACAAACCTCAACGCATGTCGCAGTCGAAGCGCGAACAGGTGGTGAGCCACCTCCGTTACATCCGCCAGGAACTGCGTGAAATGCACCAGGGGGTAATGGACGACGGCCTTTTGCCAGAAGCCGGTGAAGTGCGGGGCGTGATGGCCCAAATGGAAGCACTGCTGGAGCTTTTAGAAGGTAAAACCAGCCGCAAGGCAAAAGAAGCTGATTCCTGAAATCAGCCACAATTAGGTACCCATCCACTAGCTGTAGTGCCAAGCACAACAGCTGCCCGCATATTTGGTGTATATATAGCGATGGCGAAGCTTGGGCCAGGTGATGGGGATCATCGGCTGCTTCGCCAATAAATTGGATTCAGCGCACAAATTGGATTAATAACCCGATTCATAGCCCAGTGCAAAACACCCGTCTTCGCTTATACGGCAGCCAAGCACTGCTGCAGCTGGAAAGCTGGAGCCAGAATCCCTGGAGGCGCTATTCGCTGCTTTTAATCATCTTTTTAGGTGGTTTCAGCACTGGCGCAAGCATTGGTGCCTTAGCTGGTGCATTGAGTTTTTTAGATCCACTTGCCGCTTTGCTCTGCGTGCTGGTTGCTGAATTAGCAATCAGGGTTCGTAAACCGCTACTGCGCAAAGGGGGCGATCGCTTGCTGCTGGGGTTGCTTGATATGGCACGCATGGGCGTGATCTATGGCCTGCTGCTGGAGGGTTTTAAAGCCAGCGTGTGAGCACCGTTGCCAGTGCTTAACGAAACCAAGCCATATCTTTTAGGTATATCCGTTCGAATGCAAAGCCATGGCCGCCACTAAAGAACGTTTTTTCCTTGAACTGGAGCCACCAAGCGAGGAATTGCGCGATAAACCCCATGTGGTGATTGTTGGTGGGGGCTTTGCTGGCGTTAAGGCATGCAAAGCATTTAAAGGGGCGGATGTGCGGGTAACACTGATCGATAAACGTAATTTCAACCTGTTCCAGCCCTTGCTCTACCAGGTGGCAACCGGCTTGGTGGGTGCCAATGATGTGGCAACACCTTTGCGCCTATTGGTGGGTGCCCAGCGCAATGTGCAAGTGCTGCTGGGGGAGGTAAGCGATATCCAAGCCGATGCCAAGGAGATCATTTTTAATGGCAAATCTTTTAGTTACGACTACCTAATCCTGGCTGCCGGATCTGGCAGCACCTATTTCGGCCATGAGGATTGGCGCAGCATCGCGCCGCCAATGAAAATCCTTGAGCACGCCGCCGAAATAAGGCGGCGTTTATTGATGTCTTTAGAGCAAGCAGAACAAACTCCAAATCCAAAGGAACGGGAATTTCTCCAAACCGTTGTGATTGTTGGTGGCGGACCGGCTGGTTGTGAATTGGCCGGTGCCGTATCGGAGCTGATGCGTAATGCAATGGCGAAAGATTTCAAACAGGTTGATATCAGCCGCACCCGGATCGTGTTGGTTGATCCCGGCGATCGCGTATTGCGGGCAATGGATCCATTGCTATCGGAAGCTGCTGGCGCCCATTTGAAATCGGTGGGTATTGAATTCTTATTCCAAGGGCGGGTGCAATCAATCGTGCCTGGGGAGGTGTTGGTTGGCACCCCCAATGGTGATGTGCGCATCAAGGCTGCAAATGTGTTTTGGACAGCTGGTGTGAGGGCATCCCATCTGGGTAAGAGCCTGGCTGAATCAACCGGTTGCCAGCTTGATCGCGGCGGCCGCGTGGTGGTGGAGCCTGATTTCTCAATTCCCGGCCACCCTGAAATCCGTGTGGTGGGTGATCTATGCAGCTACAGCCACACCAGTGATGGCAAACCGCTACCTGGCATGGCCGGCCCTGCAACCCAAATGGGTGGCTGGGTTGCAAAAGACATCAAAGCGAAATTGATTGGTAACAAGATCAAGCCATTTTCATTTTTTGATTTCGGCACGATGGCGGTGTTGGGCAGGGTGAGTGCGGTGGCTGATCTGCGCGGCCTCAAATTGGTGGGCGCCAGCGGCTGGGGCCTTTGGGCTGCAGCTCACTTGGCCTTTATGCCCGACGATGAAAACCGCGTATCGCTACTTGTTAAGTGGCTTTGGGCCGTGCTTAGCCAACAACGTGGTGATCTGTTGATTACTGGTATGCCGAGCCAACACGTGGGACTAGAGGGCAGCGGCGCACCATTTCCAATGGGTATTGCCGGTGAAACATCAATCGCCGATATGGGTGGAGCAATGGCAGAAGCGATCGACAACTTCCGCAATGCCGGCAAGCCACAAGATCAAGCCAACAGTTAAAGCTCTTCGCTAGCTGCCATTAGATATAAAAGCGCCATCCGCACGGGGATTCCGTTGCGTACCTGTTCATCAATCAGGCTGATTTGCGGATCATCTAATAACTCACCGCTCAATTCCACCCCGCGATTAACAGGGCCAGGGTGCAGCACTGGCACGGGTTTAGCGCAGGCCCCTAGGCGTTTATGGGTGATGCCATAGCTGCGGTGATAGGCCTCAAGGCTGGTGATTTGATGCTGGCGCATGCGTTCCTTTTGTAGCCGTAGGGTCATTACCGCATCGGCTCCAGCTAAGGCCTTATCTAGGTTGCGCTCTAAGTGCACCGCACCGCGATTTGCGATTGGATCAAGGCTTAAACCCGATGGCGGTGCCGCCACAAATTGAGCAAAGGCATCAGGCAGGAGCGTGGCCGGCCCGCATAGCACCACTTCAGCGCCACAGGCCGTGAGGGCCCATAGGTTGGAACGGGCAACGCGGGAATGGAGCACATCACCAACGATCACGATGCGTTTGCCATGTAATGCTGCAGGGGTGGGAGATTCCGGCGCGAAATAACGGGCCATGGTGAATAGATCAAGCAGGGCCTGGCTTGGGTGACTATGTAAACCATCACCACCATTGAGCACTGCCACCCGTTCACCGGCTTGATCTAGGTCGCGAGCCAGGGCAGCGGGAACACCAGCGCAGCTATGGCGCACCACCAACACATCAGAACCCATGGCCACATAGGTGCGGGCGGTGTCGAGGAGGCTTTCGCCTTTGCTAAGGGCACTACTGGCGGGAGAAAAGCTCTGCACATCAGCGGAAAGGCGGCGGGCTGCCAACTCAAAACTGCTGCGGGTGCGGGTGCTGGGTTCAAAAAACAGTGTTGTTACTAAACGACCTTGGAGGGCAGGCAAACGCCGCTGGCCGCCCATGGGGATAGCTCTAAAGCGGCTCGCCAACTCGAGAACAGTGGTGTAGTTAGCAAGCGAAAACGCAGCTAGATCAAGCACATGGCGATGGCTCCAGTTGCTCAAAACTGCGCAAAACAAACAAATCCAAGTTAATGGGTTCCTTGCAGTTGGCTAGGGGACGGTTGGAAGCCATTGCAAAAACCAGCGGCCAGCCCACTGGCACCGCAGGCTTTGCTATTACTGGAGGCTATAAATTGTTTACTAACGATCAGCCCAGGCGGCTAACACTTTTATTGCCGCTTAGATACCAACGCCAAGCCAATTCCTTCCCTTGACTGATGCCAATGCGGGCGGTTTGCACCAGATTATCGGGGGTAATTATTCCCAACTCTGGCGATCTTTCCGCTAACCACAAACCAGATTCCTGGTTTGCCGGCAGGCCGTTGTGGGATCGATCAATGCCAAAACATCGCGCCAAAAGTGCAGGACCGGCTGCCAGCCGCGGTGGCCCAGCGGGCAGGGCAACAGCGCGCAGCAACACACCATTAGCCCAGTTATCGCGATCGGTTACCACATTTACGCAGTGGTGAATGCCGTAGGTGAGATACACATACCAATTACCTGGTGGGCCAAACAGCGTTTCATTGCTGGGGGTGCGGCGGCGATAGCCGTGGCACGCAGGCTCGCTCTGGCAATAGGCCTCCGTTTCCACAATCACGCCACTCAATAGCTCGCCATCCACTTGGCGTTTCAGCAGCAGGCAACCGATCAGTTCAGGTGCCACCACCTCAGCGGGGCGGGCGAAGAAGGCTTGGGGGAGGCTCAGAAGTTTCGTTAGGCTGGCATGAAAGCTTTACTAGCATGAACACTTCATGCCTGGTGGCTAAGCAGGTTGGCTTGAGCGGCCAGAATTCCTTGGGTAAGGAATATGCAGGGCGCACCGTGCTTATCGAAAGCAGCGAACCTGGCGTGTGGGTGATCAAAACGGCTCAAACCATTCCAGATTCTGAACTCTGGCTCCATCAGCCGGAAGCCTCTGCCCGGCTTGATCGTGCTCTTCTTGCCATTATCGAACCACCTAACGTTGCTGATCTCGATGTGCTGGAGCAGCAGCTGAGCTGCAAGTGATGACCTGGGAGCAGATCCAAGCCAGCAAAGGCCTGCGTTGGGAGCAGCTGCCGGGCTGTGGCCTGGCGCGATGGCTTATGGCTGCGCTTCCTCTGACTTCACCCTGATCACGATTCGGCCTATCGATGAACTTTTTATGAGTGTCAGAGGGCTACGCGTTCGGGTGAAATTGATCCAGCGGTTGGTGTTAAGCAACAGGATCATTCGGCTAGCTCCTGTGCTCGCTGTCGGTCACGATCCCGGTCGTTTTCAAAACCCTCCAACTCCACACCCCACTCGCCGCTAATGAAGCGCTGAGCGATCTGAGCGCGATGTAGCTGCTGCAAAGCTTGTTCCATCAGGCGGCGAATTGCAGGACCTTTCTTACTCTCACCAGTGAAATCAAGAATTTGAGCCATCTCATTTTCTGAAAGCTCAACAGTTACTTTCATAATTTAGGTCTCCAACAATCGCATTTCTAGCAAAGCATGAAACTTGTTGTCAAAAGTGTTGAGCACTCAAATCCCAGCAGCAACCCGCTCGGCGGGGCGTAGAAGGCTTGAGGGGAAAATATATGGACACACACCAAAGCGACACGTGCGATACCTGCCGGCCTCCTAATTGATAATTAAATATGGAGTATGAATAAGATCTTCAGCTTTAGCGTTTCCCTTATAGGAAGCAGCTCTTTTGCAATTGCATCTCTGCCATTCGGCCTCAGACCCGCAACAGCGCAGGAAGCCAAATCGACACAGGGCACAGCAGCAGACCTTGGTGTGATGAGCATTTCGCTGAAAGATGCCATTCAACCTAATTTTGGTTTTCAAGGCGCACTACAAGGAGCTGGCACTCCTAATCAAGCGGGTATTGGTGGTTTCTTACCATTAGTTACTGGTGATAACAGCGTATTTTTCTTAGACGCTCAAGCAAACGCTAATTTTGCTGATTACAACAACTACAGCAGCATCATTAATACAACAGTTGCTGGCACTACTATTTCCACCTCATCACGATTGGGTTATCGCTTTTTAAATAGCGATCGCTCCTGGATGTTTGGTGTGAATGCTGGTTATGACAGCCGCCCAATGGCAACAGGCGCTGCTGATACTGGAGTAAACGCAAGAAATTCATCTACTGTTTTTTATCAACAGGTGGCAGCAGGTTTAGAAGCTGTTTCTAATACTTGGAACTTTAATGCCTATGCCTTAGTTCCTTTTGGCACTGTTAATTATCAGCTCAACATTGCGTATCTAGGTGGTTATGGAGGTGGCGCGTTAGATACCTATGGTTTCGATGTTGGCTATGCCATTACTCCAGATTTCAAAGCATCAGTTGGTTATTACTACCAAGATGGTGACTTCGACACTGCTGATGGCTCTGGTGTGCTCGGCAGACTTTCTTACAATATCAGCAATGGTTTAACTGCTGGCGTTAATCTTTCCTATGACCAAGCATTTGAAACACGTTTTTCAGCAGATCTTAAATATCGCTTTGGCTCTAATGGTTATGGAGCGCCAAGCAAGAAGAAAGCTTGGCAGACACCTGTGATACAAGCACTCACAGAAACTTTGAAGCATAGAGACGTTAGGGCGCATGATGCAACGCACGGTCGCTTTGGGTGCCTGACCGATTCTAAACATACCAGTAAGAGTGGATGTGAATACTTCGGTTCTTGAGCTAATCGCGTTGTACCCGCGTGTTGTTGTAACTGACTTGCTGAGCCCACCGAATCCTGCGAAGCCTTAACCCCCTATTTATTCTCATACATATACATTTATTCCCTCAACGCATCTACCAAATACTTCGTTCTTTTCGCCATCACGGATGCCAACTTGCTGTGTGGGGAGGACTGAAAAACCAATTGGATAATTGACCAGCTACTCACACTTTCAAAGCTCAAGAATTAGTATGCGGGTATTAATGTTTAGCG
>NZ_JAGQBK010000028.1:0-14872 GCF_024345595.1 Synechococcus lacustris Maggiore-St4-Slac
GCATTGCCGTGTAGGCCTTACCGATCAATAAATTGCCATTTCCCTGCACGGTTGCAACAAAGCTGAGCTTGCGGCCACCTTTACCTACCTGGCCGCCATCACCAAGGTTTACACCTTTAGCTTCTAGCAATGCCTCATAGAAGGCGGTGAAATTAAGCCTGTCGGAGCCATCCTTTTTTTTGCTTACGTAACCGCAGGATTTAACCAGAGCAGATTTAGAGCCGTCGCCAAATTCCTTAACAGCTGCCAGTAGTTCTGATCCAGTGAGCATGAGCTAATCGATTTGTTGCATCAATAACCTACCACTATGCAAGTAATAAACAAGACCTAAATAAAAGCTGCAGTTTTGCAAGCAGCAATTCAACTAGCGCAAAAAAAACAGCGCCACCTAGGGGCCATGCTCTTAGTGGGGCAAGCATTAGTCGCTAACCCCAGTGGAGCACTAGTGCTAAAGGCTAGTGATATCCCAGATGCGTTGCCATTCAACTGGGCTGATTGCTGCTGCTTGATTTGCCTCAACGGCTTTATCAATTTCATCTACCCGCTTTAATACCGCTTCCATTGCAGGCAGCAGCTCTTCTTCTAGCAAGCAAAGCTCTTCTTCTCCATAGGGATGATCAATCCATAAACGCTGAATCGGCTGCTGCTGTGAGTTGCGTAATACAGCTTGCAATGCCTTATGGCAGGAATCAATAAGAGCAAATGGATCGCTTTTAGTGGCCATTGAAATAGATGTGATGGGCGCAGCCCATAACCGCAGCGAAGGGCAAGGGTTGGCTAGAGGCCAACTTGCGCAGCCCTTGCCCGCTGCGGATCATGGAGCAAGCCAGCACATCGCCTTGATGGGTCTTGGCCTTAAGGGTATGTAAGTGCGGCAATTGGTTATATGTATTACCTCGTTTTCTGGCAGCGCAGATCAACTGCAACGGTTGTACATGCCAGGGATGCTGCTCAGGCAAGGCGTCTTGCTTTTAAACAAAAGAAAAAGGGTTACGGCTCCATTGCTTCTGCCCGGCGGGCAGTTGCTGCTGATGTTGCTCTAATACGCAAAGGCATTTGGGTAAGGCGGCGGCGTAATGGAACTAGCCCGCAATTTGGCAGTGCAAAACAAAAAGCAGCTGCTAGAAGCTTGCGTAGTGCTTACCGCAGTTGGCTTTAGGGCCAATAGGGCCCTAATAGAGCTTGTCCACACGTGCCCTGCGGCAATAGCTAGGGACCAAGTGTTTTAGATCAGCGATGGGCCTCACTCTTATTGAGGCAGCTAAGTATGAAAACCGGCTTGAGCACCTAGCAGTGCTTAAGACCTTTTCTGAGGGCGAACTGCTTGCCCGGCTGCCATTTATGAATATTGCCGGTAGCGGCCTTTTTTATTCTGCCGAACAGGAACTGCCTTCCGTTGGTTTCCGCGCTGTTAATGAGGGCTATAGCCAAAGTTATGGCGTTGTTGATCAAAGGGCAGAAGCAGTACACCTTTTTGGTGGTGACGTTGATGTAGATCGCTCGATCGTTGATTTGATGGGCCCAGAAGCAAGGGCAAGTCAGGTTGAAATGAAGGTGCGTTCTATGCGTTTAACGCTAGAAGCAACGGTGATCAATGGTGATAGCAGCGCCAATCCACGTGCTTTTGATGGCCTTAGTAAAAGGCTGCCACCTGGTGATGCAATGGCATTTGATAACAGCGCTGGCGCTATTGGTGGTGCTGGCTTGAATTTTGATCGGCTTGATGAACTGATCGATTCTGTTAATGCCTATGGCGCCGGCAAGGTGCTGGTAATGAGTAAGGCGATGCGACGCCAACTAAATGGTTTAGCTCGTAATTCAATTGGTGGTGTGTATCAAACGAGCACAAATTCATTTGGAATGACGGTGCATCGCTACCAAGATTGCGACATCGTTACTGTTGATCGCGATGCCCAAGGCATCGAAGTAATGGGTTATGACGAAGCAGGTGGCACCAGCTCTATTTATTGCTGCACTTTTGGTGATCAAGGCGTGAGTGGTTTGCAGGGTCCATTTCAGGGACGTTATGGCATTTCAGTAAGGGATCTAGGTGAAGTACCTGATGCACCGGTATTTCGCACCCGCGTGGATTGGTATGTGGGCTTTGCTGTTTTGCAAAGCCGAGCTGCTGGTCGTTTATTCAACATCAGCCCTGCTGGGGCATAAGGAGACACACCATGAACTATGGCAATGGCAACCCGTTAATCGATGCTGAAACCACCCTGGTGGGCTGGACTAACCGCAGTGCTATCCGCAATAGCGAACGCACTTACCTATCAGGAGAAGAGGTAATGCTGCAAACAAAACTTGATGCAGCATCTCGTTTTGCTCTTGTTGCAAATAATCCTGGTAGTGAAACAGCTGTAGAAGTAAAGGTATCTTTTGCGCCCTTGCTGCGTGATGGCACTATTGGCACCTGGGTAAATGCTGCAACTGTTGCATTACCAGCAGAAGGCGGCCGTGTAGAAGCATATTTAAGTGGTCGTGACATCAACCTTGATGCAGCTGATCTAGCTGATCTTGACTTCCCTGCTGTTTGTTTTGCAAAAGCAGAGGTGCTACCAACAACACCAGAGGGAATGCACGTTGGATTAACCGCAACGATTGCAGCTTGATGAAAGCTGAAAATCCTGCACTCGGCCCTTTGGGTCTCGGCCCTTTGGGTTCTGCTCCTGTGGGTCTCGGCCCTGTGGGTCAGGTACGTATTTATCAAGGTGCGCAGCACAGATTCATCTGGCCTGTGCATCTCGCTGGCTGGCTCGAACTTGGCTGGACAACAGAACCAATGGCTACACCGATGGCTACATCAGGGGTTACATCAGGGGCCATTGGCCCAGGGGTTACATCAGCTCCCCGCAAGAAACGTGTGAGCTCTAGCCCCAGTGGGATCAGCCCCATAGGGGCCAGCTCGGCAACAGCAGATGAACCGCTGCCTGTATTGGTAACGGATTTTTTGGTTGACCCAAGTGTGCCCACCAATGACTGAGACCCATAGGGCCGAGACCCATAGGGCCGAGACCCAAAGCGCCAGCCCTAGTGGGGCCAGCCCCCGGTTGCCAGAACTAACAACTGCTGGCGTTAGGCCAACACAGATCCGTTTGGTCGTGCCTGCTGGTTGCCCTGGTGAAAATGTCTGGGTGCCACCAAATGAAGTAAAACGCTGGGAAAATATTGGCTACACCCGCGCTAATGTTCCCGCTAAAAAATTAGAACTCTCTTGGCTTGATATTCCAGCCAAATTAAATGGTGTTTACTCTTATGTCATTGAGCTAATCCTTAATAGTGCTGTAACACCAGCAAAAACAGTTGATATTAATTGGGGTGATGGCATAACCGAAACTCATGACTGGGGTAACGGCCGTCATACGCATACCTACGCAGAGAGAAAAGAATATAAGGTGAAAGTGATATTCATAAAGGATGCAGAAGCTATAAGCGCTGAATTAAAACTATCGCTTGCTGGCTGCTCAATCTGGCAACCACCATTTAATCCAGATTCTGGTGGTGGTGGCTCAGGTGGTGGTGGTATTGGCCCTGCTGTTCTTAAGCCATTAATTCCTGGCGTTGGCTTAGTTGGCAATAACTACGACGGCCAAACGCAAGAAACTTGGACTGTTGCCCGTTGGCTTGGCGGTACAAGTCATGGTGGTGTTCCAGCTGCTGATCCAACTGTTGCTGCTTTTCTTAAAAGTGATGGCAGCTGGGCAATGCCAGCAGGTATGGGAACCCGTTGGTTTAACGGTAATGGTGCCCCTGGGATAATTCCAGAAGCAAAAGCTGGTGATTATTACCTTGATGGCGTATCAGGAATTTTCTATCTACTAGGGGCATAAGTTATGGCCTGGCTAAAAGGAGCCAACCTAAAAGGCCCAGCGGGCCCTACTGGAGCCACAGGTCCTGCTGGACCAGTGGAGATTGCATCAGCCAGCAGGCTTGGTGGGATCAAAGTAGGCGCTGGCCTTGCGATTGATGCAACTACTGGTGTGCTCAGCTCCAGTATTACGGGTAATTATGTGTTAAAAAGCGGTGATCAAATGACCGGACCACTGCGCCATGCAAATTCAGGTGGCGTATCAACATTTAATGGTACAGATGTTTATTGCTATTTTGATGGTTCTAATTATCGTATTCAACTACCATCAGCTAGAACGGGTCTGCGCATTGATAATGCAACAGGAGAAGCAAGTTTCCCAACACTACCAACATCTACGGGTGGAACGCCATCACTAGGTACACACCTAATAACAAAAGCTTACCTTGACAATCGAATTGTATCTATCAATGAATTTCTAAGGCTTGCCGGTGGCGCGATGACAGGTACGATCACATCATCGGCTGATGTTGATTTCTGGAAAATACAAGGCTCTACATATAGCATGATCGGTAATGCACAAAATATAAGGATAAGAAAAAGCACGACTGATCTGATCACCATAGGATCAACATTAACTTCAACATTGCAACTGGTAACACCAGCAACTGCTGCAGCTATAGCTTTTGGTAGTGGCGGGCCTACGATTGGCCGAATAAGTGCAACTGAGTTAATAGCAAGTGCAACTATTGAATGTAATCCATTGCCAACCTTGCCTGCTCATCTAGCAAATAAAGCATACGTAGATAGCAAAATTGTATTTACAGCCGTGGGAGATCCTGCCCCTCCATCTGCGGAAGGGCTAGCAGAAGGCGCATTATGGGTTGAATACACATGAATATCCTATTGGCTGGTGTATGGAAGAAAATTAAACCGAAAGCTATTTTTATTGCTGGTAGTTGGAAAGAAGTATCAACAGTTTATGTATTAAAAAATGGCAGGTGGCGGCGCATATGGATTCGGCAATAGCTAACAGTTGATTCTTGCTTGTGGCCTGGGATAAGAACTGCTGCATTGCTGGCCCGCAAGGCCCTGCTGGTGTTGATGGCGCTCAAGGTACAGCGGGCGTTGATGGAGCTGCAGGCCCTCAGGGCCCCGTTGGTAACGATGGCGCTGTTGGGCCCCAGGGACCACCAGGCCCAATCGTTCCTGCTACTCAAACTGTGATCGGTGCGGTTAAACCTGGAGTTGGCTGTGCTGTTCAAGCTGATGGCACCCTTGATGTAGCTCAGACAAAAATTGCTACTAGAGAGAACCAAATGTTAAGGTGGGTTGATTATGAAGGCACAAAGTGTCTTTATTCTCCGTCATTAACACAGATTTTTAGTTGTAGTGCTTATGATCCTGCCTATGGTGGATGGAATAAAATTGACAGTAAATCTCTTTTTCTGCAGGTAACTGGTCGACAAATGGCCGAACAGATCGAGGATGCTTTTATGCCCGGTGGTTTTGGTGAGCCAGGTGTTAATTATGGGATACGCGGCATAGATCTTGTTTGCTGTAATCAATTTATGGCGAGGGTTGATCTTGGTACGTGGACTGAAATAGGTGGTGCTGGTAATGATTGGGAAGTACGTGTATATAGCAGCAGCCCAAACATAGAAGAAGTTGAGTGGCAACGAATTGTCAGGAATGATGTAACGAGCCGGCCTTTCGGCCAGCCAGCTTGCGACAATTTAATAGGAGAGTTTCTTCTTGATTACTCTTATGACGTACCTGAACAAATGCCTGGCTCTGAAAGACCGGGTTTGACTCGTATGAACCAGTCTACTACATCTAAGCATCATGATATTTGGTTTGGTAATGCACTAAATACTGGTTGGATGATTTGGATTGTCCTAAAAATTGGTGCTTCTGATTCTCTTACATGGGAGCAATATTTTGCATATCAGGAATCCCAAGATCCAAAATATCAGGATCTCGAGTTTACTTCGGAATGGATGTTTTATTGCCACATGATGCCCGCGGGTAGTTGGGGTGCGCCAACAAGAAGTAAAACCCCTGACATCTTTAAAGCAGCTTAAACCGTTTCAATAGGGCGATCACTGGAGCGAGTTGCTTAAGCGTATTGTCAATTGAGATTAATGTTACTTCAATCTTTTTAATGCGCATCGAAATTTCATCGATGCCATCCAATGGGTTTTGTGCGAGTTTGTTGAAGTCCATGTTCATTCAGCAGCCTGGAGGAACCGCCAAGCCGTTAAGCCAGTGGCGGTAACGGTGGCGGCAATACGTGAGAACCTTTCTACGGTGCCATCAATCTGGGATTCAATATCAAGATGGGGTTCTGTGTATGTCTGGCTGATTGCTACAACTAACCAAAACCAGAGGGGTTGGATTACATCTTTTGGCAGATAAATGCTGTGATTATTGGTGTAACGATCAGTGGAATTTTTCACCATGATCCCGTTTGGGTTGTAGAGCTGAACGTGTTGCACACGCCAAAGGATCGATAATTGCCTAAATGTTGATGGGATCGAAACTCTCATCGTAAGATCTATTCTTCTTTTAATAGTTGGGTTATAAAAGCTAATTTGGTAGTCAGCGTCTTCTGCTAAAGAATTGAATGGTGTCACTATTTCTGTCAGACAGATCTTAATCTCTTTTTTATAGGATTTACTGGCTGTTGGGAATGTGTTGCAGATGATGGCTGGGCGATCCAGCCAGCTTGTTTGCTTAACAACAAAACTCAGACCCCAGAGGAGGGCTAGAAACCCACCGCCTACGGCCAGGATTGTTCTCTGTTTGCGATTTACTTTTATCATCAATAACTCCCAGCGTCTTTATCTTCTGTCTTCTTGGCCGGTGATTCCTCTTTGCGCAAGTTGATACCTGCGGCCCCGATGGTGGAGCCCAGGATGCTGGCAATAAATGCAGCGTCAGGTTTCAAAACATTTAAATAACCCGCAGTTAAAATTCCAAGGCTCCAAGCGAACGCAGAGCCGATAATCCATTGCTGTAAACGTGGATTCAAGGCTGAAAAGTCCTCGCCCATCCAGAATTGGGCCCATCAGGAGTCCATCTAGCTGCCATCATCTTGCGGCTATAGATGGCGTTATTGCCGTTCTCTACTGGTCCCGAATAACCATCGTTGCAGCTCCCGTATGGATCATTCACCCTGAAATCACCAGAGCTAGTTAGCCCTCGCACAACGATCATGTGGCCGCCAGTTGGTGCTGATTCCGATCCCCGATGCAGGATGCCGCAGACAACAGGCCGGCCAGCACGGATCTCTTTTTCTAACGCTGCAATGCTGAAATCTGTATGCCAAGTGCTCTTTAGCCCGTAGTCAGCCAGCAAGCGCCCCTGGGCGCCGTG
This sequence comes from Synechococcus lacustris Maggiore-St4-Slac, assembly GCF_024345595.1. Classification (NCBI taxonomy): domain Bacteria; kingdom Bacillati; phylum Cyanobacteriota; class Cyanophyceae; order Synechococcales; family Synechococcaceae; genus Synechococcus; species Synechococcus lacustris. Next base: position 7,190 of record NZ_JAGQBK010000028.1, read on the forward strand.
GTCTGTTGTATCTCCATATCCACCATCAATCAGCTTCTTGATGTATTGATCGTCATTAACAACTGCTTCTGGTTTAAAGAACTCAAGAACCATCGCGCAGCTGGAGCTGTTGCAGGTGCGTTCTGACTGGGTGAAATTATCGGTTTGCGGCCAATAAGGAACTTTGAGATCTACTGGGCCAGTGGCGCTTATAGCGGTTGCCGGGGCCACGAACCCAACCCAGTGCGATGGGAACACCCACCATTCCCCCTGGCCGAAAGGGAGTTCTATTTTTTTATGGCCGTCATTCGCTTCTAAAACAATGCAGCCGTTATATTCTTTGCCGGCTTCTATTTCTACTTTCTGATCTGGCTCTAGGTCGCTGCCGGCCAGGGGCACTTTTTTTAGCAAAGTTGCCTGCATTGCCTTGATATTTACCACTGGCTTAGCTGCAGCCGCTGGAGCCCCGGAGCAGAACAACTCAACCTCGGCTGCCCTGCGCCTGACTAATCCAGCCAAACCTCCATTAGTCCACCTGGGGAGTTGAGATTTGGCTACTAAATTGGGCTCTTTGCCGGCATTTAGCTCCCGCAGCAGGGTGCTATCTGCAAACGCTCCTTCTCCACAATTAAAAGTGAATGAAACCAAAGCGTCATAAGCGCCTTGAGTCATTGGCACTTTTACAAGTTCATTAACAGCCTGCTCAAAACGCACCAGATCTTTAAGCAGTAAAGCTTCTGCTTCTGCTTCTGTGATCGTCATGCCGGGCTTTACGTGAGGCCCCGTGCTTCCAAAACCCACCGTTAAAATTCGAGCCGGGCAAAAATATGCAGTTAGCTCGCAGCCTTCAAACTCTTTTATCAGCGCAAGTCCTTTGGCTGAGATTTTCATTTACGAGTTTGCGTTATTTATCTCTATTGCCGTGTTTGCTCAGCAATTAACGCGCCTTAACCCCTAGCTCGGCAAAAGCATTTGTAATCGTTTGGATTTTTATGGCTTGGCTTCCTAGTGGTTCGCTGAAAGGCCCAACCGGCGCAGACGGCATCCAAGGCCCCAGTGGTATTCAAGGTTTACCCGGTGCTGATGGCGCTGCTGGAACCCAAGGTGTAGCTGGTGTTGCTGGCCCCCAAGGCCCTGCCGGTGTTGATGGCCCCCAAGGACAGCAAGGTATCCAAGGTGCTGCTGGTACTGGAATTAATTTCAGGGGCAACGTTGCCACTGTTGCTGATTTACCTGCTGGCGCAGCTCAAGGTGATGCCTACATCGTTCAAGCAGATGACAGCTTGCGCGTATGGGATTCAGTTACAGCTGCTTGGGTAGATGGTGGATCAATCCAAGGCCCCCAAGGTATTACTGGTGCAGTTGGTGCTGCTGGCCCTCAAGGTGAAGTAGGCCCTGCTGGCGCTCAAGGTGTAGAAGGCCCTGCTGGTGTGCAAGGCACACGTGGTACTGGTTGGTTTACTGGTACTGGTACACCAACAGATGTTCCTGGATCAGTTCCTGGTGATCTTTACCTAGAAAGCGTTACCGGTGATGTCTACGTATTGAACTAAGAGCCCTAGGCCCAGCACCCCCCGGCCCAAGGGCCATAGGCCCAAGACCCAAAGCAAGCTGTATTCAAGGGAATTGTCTTTTCTTTGAATACAGCTGTTGCTTATTCAAGAGTCCTTTCTCAACGGGGGGACTTTTTTTTGCGAGCATTAACAAGACCGCAAATGCGACACCTAAACAAAAAAGGCAACATTGGCAGCAGTTACACAACTGCCATGCTCACCACTGGCTCGATCACCACTGAAACCTTCAGCGCCGCCCTCCTGGGCATTGGCGGTTGCTTGCCATAAGGGGTGGTTTGCAGTGATCGATCTCTCCGTGGATGGGTACCGCAACCGGTAAGTATTGATCAGGGTTTGAAAACTGGGTTGGTTAATTTTTATTTTGGGGCTAAGGTAATTAGGACGTGTTCATTTTTGCTCCTATGCTTAAGCGCATTGCCGCTGGCCTTCTTGCCGGCGCTGCCATTTCCGTGTCTGCCTTGCCAATTTCCGCTCAGCCCTCACCAGTTCGTTGGAACTCCGGTGGTGCTGTATGGACTACAAAATTTTCTGATTTTAGCGACTTCCTTAAGTCGAAAGACGCTTACTCCGGTGAGCGCGGTCTTGCTTCTGGTTTAGCCGCTTCTGGCTGGACCGCTAAGGAAGTTCAAGCCGGTTTATCTAAAACCTACAACGTAGATGTAGTTGGTGTTACCCGCTACCTTTACTCCAAAGACGGCGTTAAGTTCCTGCAGGATCAAACCCGCAGCTACATCCCTTACTGGGCACAAAAAGCAACAGCAGTTCAAGCTTTGCGTTCTGCAATCATCCTCGCTTCTGTAGACGGCAAACTGTCTTCTGCTGCGATTATGAAGAACTTGCCTGTTGATTTCCGCTTGGCTGATAACAACGACTTTGATGGTAAGCAGAATATCTCTGCAAAAGGTAAGTGTAATGGCGCAGCTCAGTGCAGTTCACTTCTTTCTTGGTATGTGTTCTTGCCTGCTTCTATTCAAGCCAATCAAGTGATCGATAAAGTAAATACTGGCCGAAAGTAACTGCCCGTTCCGCTGGAGCCAGCTCCGCCCCTGCTGCTGTTCGTGGCCTTTGGTAATTAGTTGATCTTTTGATCAGTTGATTTACACTTTTATAAACCCCGCCTCAGAGTGGGGTTTTTTTGTGCTGTTAAACGCTGATGTATCAGGGGATGAATCAGTTTGACACCCAGCGAAAGATGTTTGCGGCCAAGCCAGCAAAGGATCACTATGAAAAAGGTTATTTACCAATGCAAAAGTTTTTTGGGCAGAAAATATATCAATCTTTAAGCGCTGCTAGAAAAAATAGGTATAGAGATAGATACTAAAAAAATGCTCTGGAAATAATGCGTGGGACTTTGAAGCAAACGTAGAAGCGATTATTAAATGGTATCTACAGGGACTCCCAAAAAAACTCAGTTTTATTTGCTAAAGCATTTCAGCTTTGCATACACCAAAGAGCAATGGAAAGATGAGATTGCATGCTATTGCATGCTCTGCAATAGTGTTACTTCAGCCAGGCAGGGCTACTTAAGCCAGGCAGTGAGATCTGCTGGGCCGCTGAAATCAAGTAGTGCTTCTGCTAAAGCTTCTAGCCTCTCTAAGGGCAGAGCCCGAATCATGGCCTCCTGGCTGGGGTTGATCGGACCGCAGCGGCGCTGCAGCAGGCGGAGGACAACCTTGGCCTCGCCCCTTGCTTCTCCTTCTGCCTTGCCTTCTGCCTTGCCCCTGGCCTCGCCTAGGCCAAAGATTTCCTTGTAGGCAACGCTCTGGCTGAAATCTTCAATGGTGATACCGCCCATGGCACAAAGCTCCGGAATCGAACGACCGCTAAACCTTGATACAACAATAGCTGTAATTACATCACTTAGATCTGTGGCGAGAGCAGTTCCTGCTGCCTTAAAACGCAGTTCTGCAGCTGCAGCTGCCAATTGATCCTCAGCTTGAATTAATAAACCCAGCGCCTGCAATAGCAGTGGTGCATCAGCTGCTTGCCTGCTTGGTAATAGTTCAAGCCATTGCACACGCTTCTCTAAAAATTCAATCACTGGTGATGGATCACCAAAATTCAACTGCCGCGATGGGCACAGCACTAACACTCGCCAATTACGAATAACAGCCTGTTGCTGCAATAACCGAGCTTTTTCGGCATAAAGCCGCATAAAAAAAACTGAATCAGCTGCCATCTGCGCTTCCAGGATTACGGCCGGTAGTTCAGGCCGATCTGTTGGTGGTAGAAATAGGCCATCAAGCCGGTATTCCCTTTCTTTTAGTACTGGTGCTGAAAACTGATAGCCACCAGCATCTACTGGTAAATCAGTTAATAAAGAAACGATGCGATCAGGTTGGTTTTGGAATAGCCAATAAAAAAGCTTGTCGCTTGCCATTGCTACTAATTAATTGGCTGCTGGCTGATCAGCTAAGGATCCCACAACCAGCAGCCAACTTTGGTATTGCTATATGGGGTTGCCTCATAGAAGCCTGTAATGATGCTTGTAATTCCTCTGGCCAGATCAGCTTTGATGCTGCGTTTGCATCACGCATTACCTGGAAGAGAATCTTTGGCTCTTTTTTTAATAGCCCAATCCAATGGCTTAAATAAGCTGCATGGGATTCAATTTCAGATCCAATTTCCAAACGATCACAAAGCAAAACTGCGCCTAATTCAGCTACAAGCTCTTCTCTTGCATAATCCGCTGAACCAAACCTGCCAGCTTGATCGCGATCAAGCCGTGATTGATGGCCCGTGGAATGGATCGCTTCATGGGCCCAGGTGGCACAAAATGCCGCAGGGGTATTAAAGGCTGATCTTTCAGGTAACTGAATCCGATCAATAGCTGGTGCATAAAAGGCTTGATTACCGCCAAAGCTCACCGGAACCTTCCAGCTCTTTAGGGCAGCTTCTGCATTTTCTAGCCGCTCTGGCTCTGGCTTTACCTGATAGCCAGCCTGGAATTTACGCAGCTTGATCAATTCCTCAAGCTTCTCGCCTTCTAGATCATTGGCATTAAATACAGCAGTGGGCTTAAAGGCCATCCATTCTTTGATGCTGGATTCACCTTTGCTGCCATCAGCTAAGGCAGCGCCTTCTTCTACATAACGGTTTAATTGCGGGCGCACGATATAAGCGCATTTAGAACCTTTCTTAGGGGTAATCCCTAGCTTTTTTGCTTCCCCGTAGCCGCACCAATACGGCAGCACTGAACCTCTAACGTGCATGCCGATCGTGAGCAAGATCACATTGGAGCCCCGATAATGATGGCCGCTTAACAGATTTACATGATGCCCTGAACAGCCATCTTCTGCCCAAGGTTTACGCCAAGGCGCGATACCTGCCTCCATTAATTCAATTAAACCAGCAACGATCTTTTCTTCTGGCGTGGGGCCATCAAACTTTTTCTTTGAAACAGACATTTGCGAGGAAACGCAGGACTGCATTGGCATCTGCGGCGAGGACAAGGGCCGGCCAAGTAGCTACATATAAATTGTTCCCACAGCTATTCAGTTTGTTGCGGTGGGCCGGCTTGCGTAGCCCTTTTCCCGCCGCAGACAATGCAGAAACCTGCGTGACTAATAAACAACAAAGACCCAAGGGCCAAGACCCAAGGGTCAACCCTGCGGCAACAGTTCATAGCGCCGGCCCCGCAGTCGATGTCAGTTCTCTACATCCCATTGCCGGCAGTTCTTTTGCTCTTTTCCTTCTGGGCCATTGAGACCCAAAGGGTTAAGTCACATAGGGTCAAGACCCAAAGGGTAGATATTGGGGCGCGGCCCCATGTGGTGAGTGCTCGTAACCCCGACCGGGAGGGAGGGGGTGGAGAGCACGAACACAAAAAAGGGGGCCGCAACCCCCTAGATGGCCCGAGGGCCTAAATAACTGAAACCGTGCAGCCGGGCTTTCCTTGGAACTTAGATGCATAGGCAAATGCTTTCTCAGCTGGAATAAAACGCAGCTTTTTAACGGGCTTACCGCGGCGACCAAAGTTTTCAATGCTGCAGGGCTGAGCACCACCTTTTTTGATGCCAGGTGCATAACGATGCACGATCAGCAGACGGATATTGCAAAAAGGGCCTTGGGGAGCTGCCATGGGAAAAATAGAGAAGAACACCCAGAACGCGCCACTCTGCGCAGCATTTACAAGGGTTGGCCAAAGGCCAACCTGCGCAGCCCTTGTTAAATGCAAGCCAGAGTTGGCAGCCTGGTGTGTGATTCGCTATTACCCAGCAGCGATCAAGACCCTTGCTATTAATCCATTGCCTGCTGCTGCATAGTGCACAGACAGCACTAAGGTTGATTCAGCCTATGGGTACTGATGAGAAATTTGCTAAGGCCCTTTGCAAAGCTGCTGGCATTTACAGCATTAATATGCAGTAGTGCTACTGGGTTTGCTGAACAACCGGTTAGGCCATTAATAAAACAAGGCTCCTGCCCACTTGGTTATTACAGTTCTAGTAATTATTGCGTACCATCAAATGCTAATAGCAGCCGTGGCGCAATAGAAAAAGCTGGTAGTAGTTGCCCATTAGGTTTTTATTCATCCGGTAATTATTGCCTCAGTAGCCCTAGTAATAATCGAGAAGCAATCCAAAAAGCAGGTAATTCATGCCCACTTGGCTGGTATAGCTCCAGTGATTATTGCGTTAAAAGCAAATAACATGAGGCATCTGTTCGATCATCAAATAAATCGATTAGGATATGTTGGTGTTGATTGAGATCCAATTGAAAACTTTTGCAATATTATGCGGCTGTGCTGCTTTATTTCTTGCACCCCTTGCTGCTGATGCGCAATTAAGACGTGCTGGTGCTCCTGGTGTTCCTGCCGCTGGTGCTCCTGGTTATGGGGTGATGGGAAATCCAGTTGGCGCACCTGGTATTCCAGCAGCAGGAGAACCTGGCTATGGGGATGCTGATGATTTTGGATTTGGCGCAATTGGCAATCCAATTGGAGCACCTGGTATTCCAGCAATTGAGTCGGGTGTAAATCTTGGTGGACCAATTAATCGGCGCGGATTGCGGTAAAAAGAGGCTTGCGTGATGCTGATTCCTTTGCGATGCTAAAAGCCCGTCTTAGTACAGATGAGCTGGTTTGAGCTGGAGCGTTTAGTAGAAGATGCTGAAAAGGAACCCCAGCTTGCAAGTGCCCTGCGTCATTGCCGTAGCAATCCAGAACTAGTGCTAGCGGCAAGAAGGCTTGGCTATCGCATCACCCGGGTTGATCTAGTGCAAGCACGGCTTGCTGATCAAAAAGAACATAAACAACACAATCAGGTTGTACATCTAAGTAATTAGTAGAGTTATTGCCATAGGTATTGGGCGGAATAAAACTTGTTGGCGTTGCTGATTCCTGGTAATTCCATGGTTAGAGCTTGCGAAGCGTGAGCAAGGACGTGAGCGGTTCGTTGATGAAAGCCTCGATGGCAGTGGTGTGGGATAACAGGATCCGCAGAATTTCTGCTGTGCTTGCGTTACCTACCACCAGCCAGATCACCTTTGGTGGCGCACCAAGTAGCAGGCTGAGTCCGCGGAAGTCGTCGTCTTTGCTGACGATCGTGTAGCCGTTTTCGGATGCAAAATCCCAAATCTGCCGATCGCTTTTCCCCTTCAGCTGCACATCACAAACGTGCTTGCTACCCGGGAACGGCTCTGAGAGTAGGGCCGTTAGCCTTGGGCTCAAGTTTTCATCCAGCAAAAAACGGCTTGCCATATCGCCGCTCAGGCCACGGTTAGTTCACTAAGGCGTTTCTCACGCTCAGCGGCATAACGCAGCACCGCTTGGATATGTTCTGCTCTGAGATCAGGGAAATCAATGAGGACCTCTTCCTGGCTCATGCCACTGGCCAAATATTCGAGTACATCCGACACCGTGATACGCGTTCCGCTTACACACGCCTTACCGCTGCGCACCCCCGGTGTGCAGGTAATTAAAAGGGAAGGAGAGCTCATGGGAGGTAGGGCGATTGAAAAAGGGTTCCACTGAAGGTTATTCAGGGCGTAAAACCCCGTTGCTTTTCCTTTGGTGAACAAAACAGTAAGGCGCCACGTTCTTTAGTAATGCAGCCTTCCACCTGAACATTGCTAGCCATGGCTTTTAGGGAAAGGCGAGGGGCCCCTACTAGTTTGCTACAAGCAAAGCTGC
>NZ_JAGQBK010000029.1:0-13014 GCF_024345595.1 Synechococcus lacustris Maggiore-St4-Slac
TCTTGAATTAATATAGGAACCGCTAGTGTTTAATGCAATATCAGTAAGGCTGATGCTATCAATCCACCACTGGCTGGTAGGTGTTGTTGTTGGAATGTTAATTAATTTACGCAGGGTTCCCTGCTGTAAATTTCCTTCAATCAAGTCGTTGCTTGAAAATTCATAGGCATTTATATTTTGACCAACTCCAAACCCCCTGTAGCCAGGATAGCCAACTGATATATGTCCTGGGTAATTTATTACATCAAAATTAATGCCAGTTAAATCTGTAAAATCTACTTCTATAATTACCTCACTTACTTTATTGTCAATATTTATCTCCTTATTGCTAATTCGAATAGCATTTATTTTAGGCGCATCTTTATCCGGAAGCGTCACATTGGGGTTTACTACCTTAAATGTCAGGTCGTCGGCATTAACTCCAATTTGACTTGCAAATAAGGCAATTTCATCTTTAGATGGGTCAATCTTTGGATTTCTTGAATTAATATAGGAACCGCTAGTGTTTAATGCAATATCAGTAAGGCTGATGCTATCAATCCACCACTGGCTGGTAGGTGTTGTTGTTGGAATGTTAATTAATTTACGCAGGGTTCCCTGCTGTGAATTTCCTTTAATCAAGTCGTTGCTTGAAAATTCATAGGCATTTATATTTTGACCAACTCCAAACCCCCTGTAGCCAGGATAGCCAACTGATATATGTCCTGGGTAATTTATTACATCAAAACTAATGCCAGTTAAATCTGTAAAATCTACTTCTATGGAAATATCATTCTGTTCGCTTGCTATATTGATTTCACGTGTAGTTGTTGAAGAGGTATCAGAAATGGATACTGATGCAGTAGAACCAACCTGAGCTTTACGTGCTTCATCAGAGAATAGCTTTATCTCAAGTGTTTCTGCACCTTCTGTTTTTAGATCATTTGCAACTGTGTGATTAAGTAAAAATTTACCATCAGTTCCAACTGTTCCTGAACCGGTTAAAGCGCCAGCCGAAAAATCAGCAGCGGTAATTCCAGGTCCAGAGAGTGAGTAGTAAAGTGTGGTTCCTGATGCAACATTTGTTGTTGCTACTGATGTAGTAAGTGTTGCCCCCTCATTAATGCTGGTTTCTGATGGGGTTAAGGTGTAGGAAGGCGTTGCTTCTATTTCTAACCGATCATCGGTATAGGGATTAGCAAATCCCACTACGCCCGTAAGCCCTGCTGGTGCAATAAATTCTACCCACTTTGAACCATCATAATATTTACCACCCCAACTGATGACACTGCCATTGGTTTTTAATGCAGCAAAAGCATTACTTGTAGAAAAGATCTGGCTAACGCCCGTAAGCCCTGCTGGTGCAACACCGCCAGAGTCTTTACTACCCCAGCAGACAACGCTGCCATCGCTCTTTAATGCTGCAAAGGCAGAACCTGTAAAAAAGATCTGGCTAACGTCTGTTAATTCAGCTGGTGCAACACCGCCAGAGTCTTTACTACCCCAGCAGACAACGCTGCCATCGCTCCTTAATGCTGCAAAGGCAGAACCTGTAGAAAAAATCTGGCTAACGTCTGTTAATTCAGCTGGTGCAACACCGCCTGAGCTGGTATTACCCCAACTCACTACACTGCCATCGCTCTTTAATGCTGCAAAGGCAGAACTTGTAGAAAAGATCTGGCTAACGCCCGTAAGCCCCGCTGGTGCAATAAGTTCTGCATATTTCGCTCCATCCCAATACTTACCCCAGCTGATAACGCTGCCATCGCTCTTCAATGCTGCAAAAGCGTATGTGTTGGAAAATATTTGGCTAACGCCCGTAAGCCCCGCTGGAGTTATGAGTTCATTTCCGGAAAAATGATCTCTACCCCAGCTGATAACGCTGCCATCATTTTTTAATGCTGCAAAGGCAACATCAGTTGAGATGATCTGTTTAACGCCTAAAAGCCCAGCTGGCGCGCTGCCACCCCGGCTAGTGTCGCCCCAGCTGATAACGCTGCCATCGTTTTTAAGTGCAGCAAGGGCATATTCAGTAGAAAAGATTTGGGTAACGCCAGTTAGACCTCCTGGTGCGTCACCTCCGTATCCGATACGACCCCAACAGATGACACTACCGTCGCTCTTTAATGCTGCAAAGGCATTGTTAGTCGAAAAGATTTGGCTAACGCCCGTAAGCCCTGCTGGTGTGTTGGCTGAGCCTCCTGAGTATCCTGGTCCCCAACTGATGACACTGCCATCGCTTTTTAATGCTGCAAAAGCGTATGTGTTGGAAAATATTTGGCTAACGCCCGTAAGTCCCGCTGGTGCATTGCCCCAATTGTAGGTTTCACCCCAGATAACAACGCTGCCATCACGTTTTAATGCTGCAAAGGCGGTTCTTTTTATGAATTCCTCGCTGTTTCTATACCAGTAGGCTTTCGTTTTAGGTATTACAACCATCCCTTCTGCTGTGATCGTTGCAGTTGCAAATTGTTTACCCGTTGCAATTTCGTAATTTGTTGAGGCGTTAATGCGAGCAATAATCGTTTCATAAGGATCAATCAATGCCCCATCAGCTAATGCAGGTAATGAAAGCGTTGCACTGCTGCTACCAGCAGCAAAATTAATCGTGCCAGTTGTATTTCCTGTGTAATCACTACCTGCTTGTGCTGTTCCAAATAGCTGATAGCTAACGCTTAATGCAGTATTGGTATCTCCAGTGCGGCTAAAACTAAAAACAGAAGGGCTGCCATCAGTCTCCTTGCCGTTAGAGGTTGCAATTACTGAAATAACAGCTGCCATAAGGCGCTCCAGCTCTATAGGGGCTTATCAGAAGCAATCTGGCTGGTATGCGCAGATGGCGAGTATAGCTCCAGCATAGCGAGCAACGTTAAGGATTTCTTCCAAATTGCAGGAATTGCATATCTTTTGCACCTATGGAGGGGGGTTCCCACCGGCAATAGCAGGTGCCCGCTGATCCTGCTTGCACATCCCTATTGCTGTAGGCCCTGCTTCTCCCCCAGAAGCACTGGTTTCTACTCATCCAAGCCTTTTAGCAATCCTGCCGCGTTTGCAATTAGTGCACGATTGTTGGGATTTACTTAATAAACAGAAGGAGTATTACCTGCCCCGTGGTGAGCGGGAACCTGATTCGGCATATAAAAGGCGTATTGATGCTGCTTTGCCATCTGGGTTTTTTCGTGATGCCTTGCGCACTTTTGCAGGGATGCTTACTGCAAGCGATGTAGACGGGTTTGATACTGATCTATTTAACTGGTGATAAATGAAAACTCATTACAACAACCAGGCAATTATTATTTACCCTAAAAGAAACCATTAAAGAGTTCGGTGTCTAGCAACGCTAATCTATGTATTAAAAAAATTCATTAATTAAGCGATAAACCAACCCTCAATTTAGAGGAAAATGCAAATGTAAATACTATAATATCTTTAACGCATCAATATTTGCAGCAACGGCAGCAAAATTTACGGTAGTACCAAAATATGGTGAATCAGGACTGATTGCTTTATTTGTGAGTGCTGCACCTGCAAAAGCAGCACCAAATAGATGGCGTATTACCATCAAACCATCACCAAGGGCCGTGGTTTTACCGTCTTTATCAACATCAAGCAATTCATTTGTAATCCCTTGCTGTATGAATTCATGAATTTCAGCACTTGTACGTGTTGAAGTAGGAGACATTGCTTTATTTGTTAATGCATCACCTGCAAAAGCAGCACCAAATAGTTTTCTGATAATCATTAAACCATCACCAAGGGCGGTTATTTTGCCATCACCATCAACATCAAGGTTAAATGATTTTGATTTAATTGATGTATCAACAATACTAACTGATGCTGTAGTTCCAACCTGCAGAGTGCGAGCAGAATCAGAATATAGATTTATGATAAGCGTTTCAGCGCCTTCTGTTGTTAGATCATTTGCAAGAGTATGGGTAAAGGCAAATTTACCAGTGGCATCTGTTATCCCTTCTCCTGTGAGAGCACCAGAGGAGAAATCAACAGAGGTGATTCCTGTTCCGGAAAGCATGTAATAAAGTGTGGCTCCTAATGCAACATTGGTTGTGGTAACGGTACTTGTAAGAACTGCACCCTCGTTGATTGTTGTTGCTGATGGGGTGAGGTTATAGGTGGGGGTTGCATCAATTACTAAACGATCATCGGTGTAGGGATTAGCAAAACCAACAACGCCGCTCAACCCCACCGGTGTTGTGATATCACTGCCGTCATAGTCACTTTTACCCCAGCTGACAACGCTGCCATCGTTCTTTAATGCTGCAAATGCACATCTTGTAGAAAATATCTGGCTAACACCTGTGAGCCCTGCTGGTGCAACACCTCCATACAAACTATCCCCCCAGCTGATGACGCTGCCATCGTTCTTTAATGCTGCAAAGGCATAATCATTAGAAAAGATCTGGCTAACACCCGCAACCTCTGCTGGTGTTTCAATCGATTCGCCATTGTCTTTGGAGCCCCAGCTGATGACGCTGCCATCGCTCTTTAATGCTGCAAAGGCACTCCATAATGAAAAGATCTGACTAACGCCTGTAAGCCCCGCTGGTGCAACACCGCCTCGATCTTTATTTCCCCAGCATATGAGGCTGCCATCGCTCTTTAATGCTGCAAAGGCATCTTCATTAGGAAAGATCTGGCTAACGCCCGTAAGCCCCGCTGGTGCAACACCGCCTCGATCTTTATCACCCCAGCATATGACGCTGCCATCGTTCTTTAATGCTGCAAAGGCCCAGCCAGTAGAAAAGATCTGGCTAACACCCGTAAGGCCCATTGGTGCACTGCCGCCATAGTTGCTATTACCCCAGCTGATGACGCTGCCATCGCTCTTTAATGCTGCAAAGCCACCACCAATAGAAAAGATCTGGGTAACGCCTGTAAGCCCTTCTGGTGCTAAAGCAGCATTCCCTCCACCCCAGCTAACTACGGTGCCATCGCTTTTTAATGCTGCAAAGGTAGATTCAGTTGAAAAGATCTGGCTAACACCCGTAAGCCCCGCTGGTGCATTGCCGCCAGACCAATCAGAACCCCAAGTAACAACGCTGCCATCGTTCTTTAATGCTGCAAAAGCGTTCCAATTACAAAAAATCTGACTAACTCCCGTAAGACCCGCTGGTGACACCATCTCTTGAAATTTATTTTCTTCATCTGGGTCAAACCCCCCCCAGCAGATGACGCTGCCATCGCTTTTTAGTGCTGCAAAGGCAAAACCGGTAGAGAAGATCTGGCTAACGCCTGTAAGCCCAGCTGGCGCAGTGCCGCCAGCGTCTTTACCTCCCCAGCAGATGACGCTGCCATCGCTCTTTAATGCTGCAAAGGTACTGGAATTTCCCCATTCTCCACCATCATCTCCACTATATCTTCTTCGCCCTTTTGGCACCACAACCATCCCTTCTGCGGTGATCGTTGCCGTTGCAAATTGTTTTCCTGTTGCAATCTCGTAATTAGTCGCTGGATTAATGCGAGCAATGATTGTTTCATATGGATCAATCAATGCTCCATCAGCTAATGCAGGTAAAGACAGCGTTGCACTGCTGCTACCAGCAGCAAAATTAATCGTGCCACTTGTATTGCCTGTGTAATCACTACCTGCTTGTGCTGTTCCAAATAGTTGATAATTAATGCTCAGTGCTGCAGATGTAGAACCTGTTCGTGTAAAGGTAAATACAACCGGGCTGCCATCAGTTTCTTTGCCATTGGCGGTAGCAGCAACGGAAACTTGAGGCGGAGTAGTTACTGAAGTGTCGTTAATACTCACTGATGCAGTAGCACCAACCTGCACCTTTCGTGCTTCATCAGAATATAGTTTTATCTCAACTGATTCAGCACCTTCTGTTGTTAGATCATTTGCAATAGTATGAGTAAAGGTGAATTTACCGGTGGCATCTGTTACACCTTCTCCTATAAGGGGGCCTGCAGAAAAATCAGCAGTTGTAATTCCAGTACCACTTAAGGCATAATAAAGCGTGGTACCAGTGGTAAGATTAGTTGCGGCAACGGTACTTGTAAAAACTGCACCTTCACTTATTGATGCTGCTGATGGGGTGAGGGTAATTCTTACTTGAGATTGTGGTACAGAGATCTCAGCGATATATCCATACATGTACGGATATCCATTAGAACTTGACCCAACATTTGGAGTTATCCCGAAAATCTGCTTGCTTGTGCTTGTTCCAGTTAAAATAATATTACCGCTTTTTGCAGATAATATTTCACAACCAAATATAGATCCAGTGTTATCGCCATAAGTATTAGTCCATTCAAGGGTTCCCTCTTTACTTACTAAACCATAAAATGCAAGATTTGTTCCCACATCTGCTGCAGAGGGTGGTATTCCATTAGCCATGTTATTGTATCGATTCCATGTCCAGTCAAACTGCCAAGTACCTGCAATAAAAATGTTGCCACTCGAATCAATGCTGGCACTAGTAATTCTCGAATGTGGCAAATTATGTAAATCTAATCTCCATTTTTGAGTACCCTCTGCAGTAAAACTAATCAAAGATCCAATTCCAAGATTATCTTGCAAAGATCCAGCTAACAGAAAATCATGAGTTAAATCATCTATGTTAGCAACGAAATAATCTTCGCCAAGAGTTGCAAAATCAAATTCGTTATTCCATGCTGTAGTGCCATCAGCATTTATCTTCGTGATCACGGTTTTCCCATCTACTTGATAACCTTCACCCGAAACAGGAAATTTTCTCAGCCCTGTAGCACTCACAATTATTGCCGATCCATCATTAGCCTGTCCAGCTGCAACACTTATTAAATTTTCATAGCTGGGAATATTTGATGACCAGGAATGGGGTCCAAAAGATATTAGCTGATTATTCTTGCGAACAATTTGATCTCCCAATTTATTTCCAAAAAAAGAGTGAATATCGCTATCAGCAAAATCCTCGTATTCATACGAAGCGATAACCTTTTGACTTCCTGGGCGTAATTCATTGAATTCAATTTGATTAAATGACAATGTCTGCTTAAATGTTGCTGCTGAGAAAGAGATTCCCCTAAATATTAATTTATTCCCGTTTGCTATAGTGGGACTGGCAAGGGTTGTGTATAATTTACTTGAGGGATTGATATAGTCAAAAATATTCTCCAATCCAGATTTTAGCGATTTTGTTAGTATATAGTTGCTTGTAATCCATGAAGGAGTTGAATAGTCATACTTGTTTCCTACAACCAGGATGATTTCTTCATCATTAGAGTAAAAACTTGCAAGACCTGAGGCAACTCCACCTGTTTTTCCTGAAATTATTTTTAAATTAACAAGGCTTGTATCAACTGTATAAGAAGCTTTTGACTGCTCTACTGCAACCTCACTGCCAAATAGGATTGCAATGCCGTGATCAGCTTCTGCCTGTACTGCTTCTTTTTTATTATCACTAACATCAACATTGCTAGTTAGCAACGCTGCAAATAGCTGCCCTTCATCCCCAGGTGTATCTACTGTATTGAATAATCCATCCAAGTGATGCCACAGTTCTTCTGTGAGTACAGCAAATACATCTTCTTTGCTTGCATTGTCTACCCAGGTTTCATTTAGGTAAATCTTGCCAGTGCTGATTGCATAGGCGCCCATTGCACCACTGATATCTACAGCTGATAACAGTTCAACTTCAGGCAAGCTCTTGAAATCAGCTAATGCCCATTCATCTATCAGTATTTGCAATCCTTCTGGAATGCCACTCAGCAGCAGTGCTTCTTGCGCAGCAGCTGCTAAAGAACCACCCTTTGCCCATTGCTGCAGCAAATTTTTCCACTGGTTCAGCAGCGTGCTCAGAATTGTATTGGGTTTTGCAAATGCCATAAAACCCAAACCCTCAAGAAACGGCAGAGAAGCAGCGCATACCAGGAGGCAGAACGCCTTTGTTATCTGTATCTCTTTATATTGTATTCGTTTTTAAGTATTTCGTCAGGTTTATGCAGATATTGCATAAACAAGTAACGGCAATGGGTTTCAGCGTTTTATTGCAGCGCACTAAGTAGTTTTCTTAATCCATTACTGCCTTTCACCCCCATAACTCCAACCCAAGACCCGTTAGTGCTGCTGCATTTCTAAGGCAGCTTCAACTGCGTGCTGCAGGTTTGTATGTTCCCAGATGTTGTTTAGATTTATCTAAACAGGACGCATGGCATCAATATTTGCGGCAACGGCAGCAAAATTTACGGTAGTACCAAAGTATGGTGAATCAGGACTGATTGCTTTATTCGTGAGTGCTGCACCTGCAAAGGCAGCACCGAATAGATGGCGTATTACCATCAAACCATCACCAAGGGCAGTGGTTTTACCATCTTTATCAACATCAAGTAAACCAGTTGTTATACCTTGCTGTATAAATTCATGAATTTCAACAGTGGTACGCGTTGAGGTAGGAGACATCGCTTTATTTGTTAATGCATCACCTGCAAAAGCAGCACCAAATAATTTTCTAATTACCATCAAGCCATCACCCAATGCTGTTACCTTGCCGTCGCCATCTATATCGAGATTAAATAATGAATTTGTGGGCACTAATTGCCCTGAAATGTCATAGTTTTGACTGATGCTTCTTGCTGAAACACCAGGAAGTGCTGGGCTAGTAGTTAATACTGAAAATGAATCAGTGCCTTTATATTCTGTATTGGGTGTGTATAGGAACTTGCCAGTGATATCATTAATATATATAGAACCAAACTGGGGAAGTTTGTCGATGCTATAATTGAGATTACGAGGTTTCACTAGAAGCTCTGTTGCATTAATTACTACAACAGGTTCAGTAATATCTTGAAATAAAGATCCACTATTTGGAGCCCCCCAAGTAGTGCTATTACCTCCTGAAGCGGTATTTCGCTTTGGCGCACTTGCAACCAAATCAATTATCTCGATGCCATTTGAAACTGCTCCAAAAACTGAATAGCCCAGTGAAGCGCTAAAATCATTAGGAGTTTTAGGCTGGTCATCCAAGAATTTATTATCAACCAGATTAATGAAAAATTGATTAGTAGCACTATGCGGATCGTTTGTACGCGCCATTGAAAGCATTCCTCTAGTGTTACTTAAATTACTTATCTGTGTACCCTCTAAAGGAATAGGATCATTAGTAAGGGTTGGAGCAAAGCCGATTGATTGTTGTTTTGATATATCGTATCCACCACCCTGTACCATAAATCCATCAATTACTCTATGGAATATTGTGTTATCATAATATCCCTCTCGAGCATATCTCATTAAATTAAGACCGGTTATAGGAGCCTTGTCAATTGCAAGTTGCAAAGAAACACTAGCCGTATTACCAGCGAATGCAGACAGCTTTTTTTCAGCACCAACTGTTGTGGTGTAATTATTATCATTAAGATTTAGAACTATTTCAGGCCTGCTTAAACCAAATGAACTGATTTCTCCTTTTACTTGATTATTTTCAATAGTGAAATAGTTAATCGGCGGCTTGGATGGGGCTGGTGAAATATTCATTCTGAGTTCAACTGGCACTATATTATTAACTGAATCAAGTGCGGAAATGATAATATTATCTTTCAAGCCAGTCTGCCATGAATATAGGCTTGGCAATTCTGGATATGGTTCATAAGTAGCCTTGCCATCTTGTGCAATGGTGAGATAGCCTGTTAAGCCAGAGTATTTATTTGGAATAAAACCAGAGAAAATCTGATCATTAAGATCAAGATTAAAAGAGGTAGAAGTTAACTTAGAAGAATTATCCAGTGGCGAAATATCTAGTTGATATGAATTCATTTGGGGGCCACTAAAATGAATTAAAGCATCCTGAAAGCCAACAGGTACGGATTCTTTCCACGTACCACTGCTACTACCAACAATTATTGAATTACCAAAATTATCGGATACAATTGACTCTGGAATATCTATGCCGTTAGAGCCGCTTGATATAACATCAAAGTTAAGGAGTTCGCCATCTTTAGTTAATTTAATTTTGTGAATATCAAGACCATTACCTGTAAGAACGATAAGTTGACCATTAGAAATAGATAATGAAGGTGAAACATCAGATAGTGGGGAATCAATAAATTGCTTTAACCAGAGTTGGTTGCCTGTAGTATCAAAGGCTGCCACAAATACATCTGTGTCTATGCGAACTGGATCTCTTGCGCTGCCACTGGGTAGATTACTAATTGACGAGAACAGGCCATTTGTAGTGCCCGCAACATATATTGTATTGTCGTTGCAAATAACAGAAGTTAGATTATTTGAAGTACTGCCATTACTGTTTAAAAATCGCTCCCATAATGGTTCGCCTAGTTGATTAAATGCAGATAAATATGCTTCCGGGTTACCAGATGATGATGTAAATTTACCAACAACTATAATAGAGCCAGCGAGTGATCCAGTTTTAACAATATCAACTGCTTCGATAATATCATCCCCGCTATTGCCAATGAGCCTAGTGATGTATTCCGTGGGTGTTATTATTAAAAGAAGGCCATCAGCATTGCCTTTATCTAAGCCACTAGCAGCTGCATTGGATTTAGTTGCACCGCTAATTAAGCCATCCCCGCGACTATAGCCAACTAAAATAATATTGTTTGATGGTGAAATTTTTAAATCATTAAATTGCTCATCGGTTGGATTAATTGAATTGCCAATAGTCTTTTTGCTTTCAAAAATTTCGAAATTAACCAAATCACCAGCTTTAAAAGCAGGAGAGTTATTGGAACTGTTGATATCAATGTTAGCAAATATTGCAATGAAGGCATCTCTGTCTGTTCCAGAAGCTGATGAGATAAAGCCAGCTGCATAAGCATAGGCACCCGATTGAGTTACTGCTAAAAATGCATCATCATAAATAGTGCCAAAATCTGATTGCCATATAGTTTTACCCCTGAGATCTTTAAGAGATAGATAGAGATCAGATGCACCTAAACTACCACCTGCAATTGCCCCATAACCGGATACAAGTATATTTTTTTGATCAGTTAAGGTTATATCACTAAATACATCAACAGCCTTTGAACCTGTGGTGTATGCAAACGGTAGGTTTTTGATGGAACTCATAATTTTGATTTCAACCCATTAAACTTAAATGATAAAACGCTCTAAAGTTGTTTGCATAAGATGATCTTATGGATAGCTGTTATATGGCTGATAGAGTTTTGGCCTTAATTGCAATCACAACATCATCAAAGTCTTTATCCCCACCACCGGATATATCTTCTAGGCCAATTACATTAGTGCCGAGAACCTTGAAGTGAGTAATCAGATCAGGATTGGCCGCAGTAAAGGCAAAATAAGTATCCACACCACTTACGATTGCATAAGGAGCTAGCATTCCAGATTCATTTATTTTGATCTCGGTATTTGAATTTTGAAGATTCCCGATACTTAAATCCTTCAGATTGGTAACTTTGTTTGAAAGTGCAGCTTTCGTATATCCACCATCTCCGGGTAAGAATACATTGCCTGATATGGGATCTCTTACAGAACCATCAATCGCTAGGATCTTATAGAAGCCAATGCTGGAGTTGTAAGATGCCTCCCGGGCTAAGGAAAGATCTGCTGTTACCTCCATTCCTGCAAGAGCGGAAAAATCAAGTATTGGTAAATCTGCTTGATTCACACCAATCAATGAATCTAATCCGGCAAAAGAACCAGCAATTTCAAGGCTGAAATTGATACCAGAACTTGATGCAGCAGTTGCCTTAGTGGTGCTGGAATCAATTGTTGTTGAAAGGAATTTAAAACTACTACCAAGAGCTGCAACACTTGATTTGCCTGCAGCTAATTCCTTGAATGAGCTATCTGTTGTTTCAAAGAAACGTATAGATTGGCCATTTATAAGAGCAATTGACTTATCAAATGAGAAGGAACTAAGGTTTGGAATATCTGATGATTCAAGACCAGCAAATAAGATTTGAGCACGTGCTGTAAGCCCAGCAAAACCAATTGAATCTATTGTTTCATCTTTATCTAGTATCACATATCCAATTTCATTCACTGTGGCGGCCCTTGATGTGAGTTTTACTTTAACGATTAATGCTGCTGGTAAATCACTTAGAGGATCTGTAATCAAAAGTGAATCTTTGAAGTTGGCAAGAACTGCTGACACATTCACGGTTGCTGCAGTTGAAGGATCAAGAATTTTGCCATTCTTTAACCCGTCTTTATCACCACGACCGCCATCAACAAATGCAAGTGTTACAAGATCTGGTTTGCCATCAAAATTAGTGTCGTAGAAATTGGCACCAGTTTTGCTTACTGGATCATATGTAAATGGGGATGCAACGCCGGCTGAATCAACAGAGTAGTAGGACAAGGGTGTTTGTTTTTCTGCTGCACCAGTGCCAGTTGAAAGAGCAATACCATCTGATACCAAATCAATGCCAATGGCAATAGATGCAGTGGTTTGATTTTCTGATGGTTTTGTTGGATTAGATGATAAGGCAATTGTGAAATTCACCAATGTTGGGCTTAGTTCTACCTTATTTGCCTTTAGTGCATCAACGGCCTTTTTAGCATTTGGATTTGTTATTGCATTAAGGGTTTTAAATCCACCATCTAGGTTTGCATTTTCAAGACGAACATCTGCCGTAACTTTAATGCCTTTGCTATTAATAAAACCGGCTTGAACTGGTTTTTCAGCAGTTGTGACTGAAGCAGATTTACCTGAGTAATCGGTATAAGAGGCAGTTGCACGAATCCGTTTGCCAACCAAATCATCCGTTAGATCGAGTGTTCTAGTAGTTTGAGCTGCAATGATTTCTTTGTTCGCATACCATGTATATGTAAAGGTTGAGTTTATATATGGGCTGCTTGGCTCAAGTTCAACACCGGCTGTGAGGGTAGATGACGGAATATAATTACCAGTGATGCTGATTTTGGGTTCTTTAACAATAGGAACATAGCCACCAGCAACTGTTATATTTTCTTGGAGTCCTTCGCCGTCAGTGTAAGAAACCTGAACCCTAATTTGTTTTGTTTGTTCTGCGGAAGTAAGGGTGTAGGAATCAGCATTAGTTCCAATATTGCTCCAGTTTGTGCCATTAGAGGATGATTGCCACTGG
>NZ_JAGQBK010000003.1:0-229844 GCF_024345595.1 Synechococcus lacustris Maggiore-St4-Slac
CCAACAACTGATCGCCGCGCGCCATGGCCGCAGCGCCAGCCTTAAGGATCTCAGCCTTGAGCTAAATCTGCCTGAGGCTGTGATCCGCGAAACGCTACAGAAACTGCCCCATGCCGTTTCCCTCGATAGCCGCGTGGGCGGCAGCCAAGAAACGCAATTGGGGGAGCTGCTGGAGGATCCAATGCCCACGCCAGAGCAGCTGCTAAGCCGTGAAAAATTGCACGACGATCTGGAGGCACTGCTAAATCAATTGAGCGGCAAGGAAGCGCGGGTGATCCGTTTGCGGTTTGGCTTGGATAACGATTCACCCCAAACCCTGGCTGAAATCGGCAAAAATCTGCAGCTATCGCGGGAACGGGTGCGTCAAATCGAAACGATTGCCCTGCATAAGCTGCGCCTGCCCGAGGCGCGCCTCAAGGTAAAAGACTACCTAGAAGACCTGGCTTGATTCATGATGAATACTGCAAGTGCACCCGCCTAAAGCCATGGCCCACCTAGCGCCCCCCATCGATATCGGTATCCCCGCCAACCAACGCCAGGAAATCGCCGAAGGCCTTGGGCGTCTGCTGGCCGACAGCTATGTGCTCTACCTAAAAACCCATGGCTTCCATTGGAACGTAACCGGCCCAATGTTCAGCTCGCTGCACGCCATGTTCATGGAGCAATACACCGAACTCTGGACTGCCCTTGATGAAATCGCTGAACGAATCCGCGCCTTAGGCCATCTGGCACCCATGGGCGGCCGCCGCTACGCGGAGCTTTCCAGCATTGAAGAAACCCAGCAGGCCCCCGAGGCCCTGGCGATGGTTACTGAATTGGTGAAGGGCCATGAGGCGGTAGCCCGCACCGCCCGGGGCCTCTTACCCCTGGCGGAAGCAGCGGAAGACGGCCCCACCGCCGATCTGCTCAATGCCCGTCTCCAAATTCACGAAAAAACCGCCTGGATGTTGCGCAGCATCCTCGAGGGCTGATTTACTTATTCGTACGTTACCGCCGGTTTCATGGCCAAATTTGTATTTGTAACCGGCGGCGTGGTGTCGAGTATTGGTAAAGGAATTGTGGCAGCCAGCCTGGGCAGGCTGCTCAAAAGCCGTGGTTATAGCGTTTCAATCCTCAAATTAGATCCCTACCTAAACGTGGATCCGGGCACGATGAGCCCCTATCAACACGGAGAGGTATTTGTTACTGAAGATGGAGCTGAAACAGATCTTGATTTAGGCCACTACGAACGCTTCACCGACACAGCAATGTCGCGTTTAAATAGTGTTACCACAGGCTCCATATATCAAGCTGTAATCAATAAAGAACGCCGGGGTGATTATAACGGCGGCACCGTTCAGGTCATCCCGCATATCACCGGTGAGATCCGCGAACGCATCCATCGAGTGGCGGCAAATAGCAATGCCGATGTGGTGATCACTGAAATTGGCGGCACGGTGGGTGACATTGAATCCCTACCATTTTTAGAAGCAATACGTGAATTTCGCAGTGAGGTTGGCCGCCACGATCTTGCCTATGTTCATGTTACTTTAATGCCCTATATAGGTGTTTCTGGAGAATTAAAAACAAAGCCCACCCAGCACTCTGTTAAGGAACTGCGCTCAATCGGCATCCAACCGGATGTGTTGGTTTGCCGCAGCGATCGGCCTATCAATAATGAACTTAAAACTAAAATCGGTGGCTTTTGTGGTGTGTCAACTAAAGCGGTGGTGCAATCCCTTGATGCGGATAGCATTTATGCGGTGCCAATCGCCCTGGAGAAGGAGGGTCTATGCCGCCAAGTATTGGAAGTTTTAAACCTCCAAGACCATGAAAGTGACATGGCTAACTGGGAGGAATTAGTGCGTAAATTACGCAACCCCGGCCCTGCGGTGAAGGTGGCACTTGTGGGCAAATACGTGCAATTAAATGATGCTTATTTGTCGGTGGTAGAAGCCCTACGCCATGCCTGTTTAGATGCGGATTGCGGCCTTGATTTGAATTGGATTAATGCCGAGCGCCTTGAGCAAGAAGGGGCTGAAAAGTTGTTGCGCGGCATGGATGCAGTGGTGGTGCCAGGCGGTTTTGGCAACCGTGGCGTTGATGGCAAAATCGCTTCTATTCGTTGGGCGCGGGAACAGCGGGTGCCATTTCTTGGCCTATGCCTTGGCATGCAAACGGCAGTGATTGAATGGGCCCGCAACAGCGCTGGCTTAGTGGATGCCACCAGTGCTGAATTGGAACCGGCAAGCACCCATCCAGTAATTCACCTATTGCCAGAGCAGCAAGATGTGGTGGATTTAGGTGGCACGATGCGGCTTGGGGTTTATCCCTGCCGCCTGGTGGCAGGCAGCAAGGGCCACAAACTTTATGGAGAGGAAGTTGTATATGAACGCCATCGCCATCGCTATGAATTTAATAATGCCTACCGCAGTTTATTTTTGGAATCCGGCTATGAAATCAGCGGCATGTCCCCCGATGGTCGCCTGGTGGAATTAATTGAATTAAAAAATCATCCCTTCTTTTTAGCTTGTCAATATCATCCCGAATTCCTGTCTCGGCCAGGTAAACCCCATCCCTTATTTCGCGGTTTGATCGAAGCGGCCAGGGAGCGGCTACCGCAAAGCCCCCGCGAAGCGATCAGCCAGCACCAGTGATTGCAAATCCTGGCCTGCTGCCAGTGGTGGAAACCTTCCATTCCCTCCAGGGGGAGGGAATTCATGGGGGCCGCAGTGCATTTTTCATCCGCTTAGCTGGTTGCAACGTGGCCTGCAGCTGGTGCGACACCAAACACTCCTGGCCCAGCGCAGCGCACCCCCAACGCCCGGCAGAACACCTGGCGGCCGAGGCGCGGAGCGCCGCCCAAGCCGGCGCCGCCTTTGTGGTGATCACCGGTGGCGAACCACTGCATCACAACCTCGATTGTTTATGCACTTCCCTCAAACCCGTGGGACTGCCCATTCATCTAGAAACCAGCGGTGTGGATCAATTAAGCGGCTGCTTTGATTGGATTTGTTTATCACCAAAACGCCACCGCCCGCCAAGCCAAGCATTACTAACTGCCTGCAATGAATTGAAAGTAGTGGTGCATGAAGCGGCAGACCTTGAATTTGCAGTAGCCATGGCTGCGGCAGCCAACAGGGGCAAAAACAAGCCTGTTTTAATGCTGCAGCCGGGGGCTGATAGCAAAGCCGGCAGCAGCATCGCAATCAATTATGTGATGGCCCATCCCGCCTGGCGCCTCAGCTTGCAAACCCATAAATGGCTAGGGGTGCGTTAACGGATTTGGGCTGGCTGGCTGTTTGTTTCCGCTTTCCAGAGGCGATAACGCACCTGGAAACCATCAGGTGCATAAATCACAATCGGCACACTTGCGTTGAATGGCAACACGAATGGATTGCCTCCTAGGGGTACAAATTGCTTGCTAAGCCCTTGGCTGGGGCAGGCTTTTTTTGTAGATAACATCGCTCCCAATTGTTCAGCGCGATACACGGTGTAGCCAAAACCTGGCAGCACTTCTGAACGCAACCTGCCGGTAAAACGATGCAGGTTGCAATCCAGTTCCAATTCCTTACCCACCAGCAACTGCACCCGCCAATCGCTTGGATTATTTGAAATACTTGGGTTAGTAGGGGGTTTTAAAAGGGGGTTCAACTGGATCACCCAACGCTTTTCACCGGCCACGGCTTCGGGATAGGGCTTCAGATCAAGTAATGGAATTGCCCCTGCCGGCATAGCAACTGCTGAACAAAAAATTGCTGAACAAATCAGCCCTGAAATACTGCGCATAGCTATTCGATCAAACTCAACCCATCCTGGCCCCCCCATGCACCCTGCACCACCAACTGCCGTTGCCCTTCTTTCCGGGGGGCTTGATTCCGCCACCGCAGCGGCCATTGCCATAGAAGCGGGCTATCGATTGATTGGTTTGTCTTTTAACTACGGCCAGCGCCATCAACGGGAATTAGAAGCAGCAGCCCTGTTAGCTCGCCATTTCAACTTCAGTGAGCACCACACCATCAACGTAAACCTGGCGGCCTGGGGTGGCTCATCCCTAACCGATCTACAGCAAACAATTCCCAGCGCTGGAGTGCTGCCAGGCGTTATTCCAAATACCTATGTGCCAGGTAGAAACACGGTGTTTATTGCCATGGCCCTAAGCCTGGCCGAGGCCCGCGGCGCCGAGCGGCTGGTGCTAGGCGTGAATGCGGTGGACTATTCCGGCTACCCCGATTGTCGGCCCGAATACCTAACGGCCTTCCAAAAATTGGCTGATCTAGCCAGTAAAAGTGGCCTTGAGGGCCATGGCGCCCAACTTTGGGCACCCCTAGTGCAATGGAGCAAAACCGAAATCGTGGCGGAAGCCCTAAGGCTTCAGGTGCCTATCGCTGATACCTGGAGTTGTTATGCGGGCGGCATTAAACCCTGTGGTGTGTGTGACAGCTGCCGGATTCGCGATGGCGCCCTAAGGGATGCGGGTAGGCCCGATCTTGCAAGTCGATGACACAACTTCCCTGGTGGGATCCCAGTTGCCTTGCAACCGCCATGGCCCGCCATTTTGGCGAGGAGGGCCTGGTGTGGCTTGATGGTGATGGCAGCCAATTGGGCCAACGGGCGCTGTTGGCGGCGGCACCGCAAAGGCAATTGCGCTGTTGTGGTTTACCAGGCCAGCCCGGCAGTGCCGATCCCTTTGAAGCCCTTGAGGAAATCCAACAAAACCGAAACGGCATCTGGTTGGGCTGGCTTGCCTATGAAGCCGGCGCTTGGGTTGAACCTGGCCGCCACTGGCAAAAGCCAGATATGGCAACCCTTTGGGCCGGCTGTTATGGCGTTGTGGTGCAACTTGATCTGCAACACCAACAGCTCTGGCTAAGCGGTGATGGGCCCCAACGCCAGGCCCTTGAGGCTTTAATTCGCTCTGGCCCTGACCAATCGGAGCCTGCCGTTGCTCAAATGGGGGTTGCCGTTGATCAATGGCATTGGCATACAACCATCAGCGAATTTGAGCGCCAGGTGGCAACCGTGCAGGCCTGGATCGGTGCCGGTGATTTATTTCAAGCAAATCTCACCGCCTGCGCTGAGCACAACCTCACCTTTAAAAGCAGTGCCCTCCAGCTATATCAACGCTTGCGCCGCCGATGTCCCGCCCCCTTTGGCGGGGTGATGGTGGCCAGCAACGCTGAGGCGGTATTAAGTGCCTCACCGGAACGCTTTCTCAGTTGTGATGCAGCTGGCAATGTGGAAACCAGGCCGATTAAAGGCACCAGGCCCCGCCACCAAGATCCCGATTTGGATGCAGCGGCAGCAGCTGAATTAGTTAGCAGCCCTAAAGACCGAGCCGAAAATGTGATGATCGTTGATCTGTTGCGCAACGACCTCGGCCGGGTATGCACAACGGGCAGCATTGAGGTGCCACAACTGGTGGGCTTGGAGAGCTATGCCCAGGTGCATCACCTCACCTCGGTGGTGAGCGGCAAGCTGCGGCCTGATCAAAACCCAGTGGCCCTATTGCGGGCCTGCTGGCCAGGTGGTTCGATAACCGGCGCACCCAAAATCAGTGCCTGCAGCCACCTAAATCAATTGGAACCGGTAGCCAGGGGCCCCTACTGCGGCAGTTTTTTTCGGTTTAACGTTGATGGCAGTTTTGATAGCAACCTATTAATCCGTAGCGTGATGTTGCTTGATAATCGCTTAAGAATCCATGGCGGTTGCGGCATCGTGGCCGATTCCAATCCGAAGCAGGAGGCTGCTGAACTGGGTTGGAAAATACAGCCACTGCTGGCGGCCCTCAGCTAGTGCAAGCCATCGCCTGGATAAACAATCAATGGGGCGATCCCCAAAACCTGGGCATCTGCCTGAGTGATCGGGGCCTGCGGCTGGCTGAGGGAGTATTTGAAACGCTGCTGATTCAGGCAGGCACAGCCCAACTATTAGATCAACATTTAGAGCGTTGGCGCAGGGGTGCCCAAACAATCGGCCTACCCCAACCACCTGATCGGGCCTGGCTCACAAACTGGCTTGCGGAAGCAATCAAGCGCAGCGGCATCGTTGCTGGGGCCCTGCGGCTCAATTGGAGCCAAGGCGATGGCGGCGGCAGGGGTTTGGGTTTAACAGAGGGCGAGGCAACGGGTCGTTTTTGGGCCACATTGCATGCCCATGAACCAAAATTTCAACTACAGAGCACCATGGTGAGCACTCGCGTGCAACGTTGGGCAGATAGTTCGTTGCGCCATTGCAAAACCTTTGCCTACGGGGAAATGGCCCTTGCCAAAAGGGAAGCAAACCAAGCCGGACATCACGATGCCCTGCTGTTGAGCAGTGCCGGCGGCCTCTGCTGTGGCAGCAGCGCCAACCTTTTAGTGCAACGGGATGGCAGATGGCTAACACCACCACTCGCTAGCGGCTGCCTACCTGGGGTAATGCGAGGGGAGGCCATAAATCAAGGATTAGCAATAGAAACTGCCCTTGGCGATGCCCTAACCCCGGGGGAACCCGCCCTACTAATAAATAGCCTCGATTGCAAACCGATCACAGCGGCAGCGCTGCCATTGGCAAAACCCCTATTTGAAACGCTTTTGCAACTGGGGCGACCTGACGCTTAAAGGAAGCTTAAAAAAATCTAAATTTGGTAATTAGATGGCGATTTCGTGACCGTTGCAACTGTTGGCTTGGGGCAATCGTGGCTTGATGGTTTTGAAGCTTATTACCCCGAATGGCAATCCTTAATTGCAGCTACCGCAATGATTTAGAGCGAATGGTGATACTGCGTTGTTTTGGTTCAAACAACTACTACCTGGAGCGGGTGATCTTTCCATTTGAATTACTTAATTTTTCAGCACCCGGCGATGCTGAAGTGGAGATTTGGAGCCATGGCATCGGCGGACCTGAGCTCGTAGAAACCCTCCGATCAAGGGAACTCAATAACGAAGAAAGCCAAGAAACCAATATGTTGTTAAGCGCTTAGTTTAATAATATCAAACACTTAAAAATCTATCCACCACATCCTTACTTAGTTCTGCCGTTGGCCCGCTGGCTACCATGCCACCTTTTTGCATGGCGTAATACCAGTCGGCTTGTCTTACAAAATGCAAATGCTGCTCCACAAGCAACACGCTGATACCAGAGGTGGCAACAATGCGCTTAACGGCCCTCTCAATATCAAGAACCACCGATGGTTGAATGCCTTCGGTGGGTTCATCAAGTAGCAATAGTTTTGGTTTACCCAGCAAGGCCCGAGCAATCGCTAATTGCTGCTGCTGGCCGCCACTGAGGTCGCCGCCGCGGCGCTGCAAAAAACTCTCCAGCACAGGGAAGAGCTCAAATACCTGGGGGTCGATGTGGCGATGGCGCCGCAAGCCGCCGGGCAAGGCCTCCAAACCGAGAAGCAGGTTTTCCTTAACGCTCAACTGGGGGATTATTTCCCTGCCCTGGGGCACATAGGCGATGCCAGAACGGGCCCTTTGATGGGGAGCCAAATCTTCTAATTCCTTGGCCTCAAATCGAACGCTGCCGCTGCGCTGTTGCAACAGGCCAATAATTGTTTTCAATAAGGTAGTTTTGCCAACACCATTGCGACCAATCAAACAAACCATCTGGCCTGGTTGCACACTTAGATCAACATTTCGAAGGATATGGC
The DNA here is from genome assembly GCF_024345595.1 of Synechococcus lacustris Maggiore-St4-Slac. Taxonomy (NCBI): domain Bacteria; kingdom Bacillati; phylum Cyanobacteriota; class Cyanophyceae; order Synechococcales; family Synechococcaceae; genus Synechococcus; species Synechococcus lacustris. Next base: position 7,616 of record NZ_JAGQBK010000003.1, read on the forward strand.
TCTCGCCATAATAAACATTCAAAGCATGTATATCAAGAACAGGCATGGAACTAGTTGTCATGGTTGATCCTCCTCACGGCCGAGATAAACATCAATAACCCTGGGGTCGGCCTGCACCTGATCCATGGGACCCTCACAAAGCACATGACCCTCATGCAAAACAGTAACCGGTGCCTGCAGATCACGAATGAAATCCATGTCGTGTTCAATCACTAGCACCGTATGGCTGCCACTTAGTTCCTTTAATAATGCCGCTGTGTGAATAGTTTCCTCATCACTTAAACCAGCCACCGGTTCATCAACCAATAGCAATTCCGGGTCTTGGGCCACCAGCATTGCTATCTCTAGCCATTGTTTTTGGCCATGGGATAAACCACCGGCCAATTGCTGATCATGGGCGCCTAGGCCCACCAAAAGCAGCAGCTGTTGCACCCTCTCACGCAACTCAATTGTTAGTGGCTTTAGCAACAACTTTACGGGGGAGGAACCCTTGGCAACGGCCAATTCAAGGTTGCGCCTGCAGGTGAGCTTTTCAAATACCCTTGGCGTTTGAAACTTACGGCCAATGCCGAGGCGGGCAATGTGATGTTCAGGCTTACCAATTAATGGCTTACCCTTGAATAAAACCTGGCCGCTGCTGGGGCGCACCTTGCCTGTAATCACATCAAGGAAGGTGGTTTTACCCGCCCCATTAGGGCCAATAACAGCCCTTAATTCACCGGCTTCTAATTTTAAATCAAGTTGATTTAAGGCAAGAAAGCCATCAAAACTAACCGTAACCGCCTGCAGCTCAAGAATAGGCGTCATGATTTAAGCTCCGGATCTAAATCAAGGGAGGGATAGGTAGCTGCCTTTGGGGCGCGGCCTAGCATTGCAAGTAAATGATTCGGCCCACCATTACGCCACCAGCCCACCAAACCATCGGGCAGGGCAGTAACAACTAAAAGGAATAGTGCCCCTTGAATAAATAACCAAGTTTCAGGCAACTGCTCACTAATCAAGCTCTTAGCAAAATTGATCAGCAAGGCGCCTAAAATCGCCCCAACCAGGGTGCCGCGGCCGCCCACAGCAACCCAAATCACCATTTCAATAGAAAATGGTACCGCCATAAATTGAGGCGAAACAATACCCGATTGCACCGTGTAAAGCGCCCCGCTAATGCCAGCTAGGGCACCAGCAATAACAAATACAAGTGTTTTGTAAGCGGTGGGATTGTAGCCGGTAAATCTAAGCCGCTGTTCATCATCCCTCAAGGCAATTAAAGCATCTCCAAAGCGGCCACGAATCAACCATTTGCACAACAACCAAGCCAGAAATAACACAAGCACAGTTAATAGGTATAAATTACGCTGCATGCCGTCGCTGCCAACTAATTCACCAAGGAAGCGGGCGGTGTCGGTTTTTAGGCCATTTGTGCCATTGATTAAACGCTGCTGACCATTAAAAAAATTGTAGAAAACCAGCAGTGCAGCTTGGGTGAGGATTGAGAAGTAAACCCCCTTGATGCGATTGCGAAACACTAAAAACCCCAATATTCCCGCCACCAATGCAGGGATTATCCAAATGGCAAAAAATGTAAAAATTCCCGAGTTAAATGGCTGCCAAAAAGCTGGCATGGTTTTCACACCATATAAACCAAAGAATTCAGGTAATTCTCCAGGGGCAAGGTTTTGCAGTTGCAGGTGCATTCCCAAGGCATAGCCACCTAGGGCAAAGAAAATTCCCTGGCCAAGGCTTAGTAAGCCCGTGTAGCCCCAAATCAAATCAATACCCAAAGCCACAATGCCGAGGGATAGAAACCGGCCCAGTAGATTGAGTCGAAATGGCGGCAGTAAAAGCGGCAGAATTAAAGCTATGCAAACAAAAATAAGAAAAGGCAAATAACGAAAAATCAACTTCCTAGGCATTGATGTATTAACTAAATTCATCACCTATACCTCCACCATACGTCCCCGGGGTGGGAATAACCCGGCCGGACGGAACTGCAGGAACACAACAATCAAGGCAAATACCAGCACCTTTGCCATCGAAGTTGTGGCAAAAAAAGTAATAAGTTCATTTAAAGCTGCGGGCATGGTGGGCCAAACCAGCAGGAGGGAACCAGAGCCCAACACATAACTAAGCACCCCAATGCCAAGGGCCGCCAGCACGGTGCCCAGCAGTTTGCCAACACCACCCAGCACCACCACCATGAAGCAGTCAACGATGTAATTACCACCAAGATTGGGGCCAACGGAACCCAATAGGGTTACGGCAACTCCTGCCACACCGGCCAAACCTGATCCCACCAAAAAAGTGAGGGCATCTACGGTTTCAGTGGGGATACCCAAGCAGTTGCTCATCGAACGATTTTGGGTAACGGCTCGAATCCGAATACCCCATACGCTTTTTTGTAAAAACCAGTTCACTGAAACCAGGGCAATAATAGTTAGGCCAATAATAAATAATCTCGCCACGGGCATATTTACAGAGCCAATATCAATGGAACCCCGCAACCATTGGGGCGCTGTAACATCAATATTTCTTGCGCTAAACCAAGCTTGATCTAATACCCTAACGCTGCCAAGGGAAGCAGCTAAGCCAATACCTATGGCTGCAGCTAATAACCAATTAACAAAATTAAGCAGCGGTGCCCAACGCTGCTGCCACCAATGGCTTGGCAGGAAGCGAGGCACAAATAGGCCGAGGGCCACTGAAAGCAGCAGGCCAAGGGCAAAGGCAGTTGATACCGATCTCACAAACTGCTGCAGAATCAAACTCACCCCCCATGTGGCCAGCAAAGTTTCCAGGGGCCTGCCATAAAGCCTGCGTATAACAGTTGCCTCCAGCAATAAACCAGCTAAACCACTAACTAAAAATGCCAAGGGTATTGAAATTAATATATAAATCGGAAACAAGCCTTCCAAAGGGCCTGTTTTTAAAAGATTTTGCACCACAAATGTGGTGTAGGCCCCAAGCATCATCAATTCACCGTGGGCCATGTTGATAACACCCATCAAACCAAACACCACAGCCAAACCAAGGGCTGCTAACACTAAAACCGAGCCAATTGCCAAACCATTAAAAAGGGTGTCGAGAAATAGATTCATACCAGCTCAAAAAACAAAAAAAGCATTTAATCAAATCCATGAAAAAGAGAGGGGGCAGATGCCCCCTACTCTATAAATTAGTCCAAATAAATTGAATTAATTTATCCAGTGATCACATTTTGTACTTACCGGCATCGGGGCGCTTCTGTGTCCAGTCGCAGGTGAAACCTTTGGTTTCAGGAACATATTGGTTCCAGGCCACTGGTTTTTTGAAGCCCTGGTTTTCGAGAATCTTAAACATGCCATCCTTTTGCACCTCACCGATCAGCACTAGCTTCTCAACGTGGTGATTGGGTTGAACGGTTACCTTGCCCTCCGGCGCATTGAAGCTAACGCCAACCAAGGCTTCACGAACCTTGTTGTCGTCTACGCTCTTAGCCTTTTCGGCCGCTGCCGCCCAGAGATAAACCATCATGTAAGCGGCTTCTGCAGGGTCGTTTGTAACCCGCTTATCGCCATATTTAGCTTTGAAATCAGCTGTGAACTTCTTGGAAGCCGGTGTATCTAGGCTCTGGAAATAATTCCAGGCAGCAAATGTGCCCTCGAGATATTCGGGGCCAATGGCGGCAATCTCCTCTTCTGCAATCGAGAAGCTCATAATGGAATAACCATTGGCAGGAGTGATGCCAGCAGCCTTCATTTGCTTGAAGAATGCAACATTACTATCACCATTCAAGGTGTTTACAATCACACCACCCTTAGGTAATGCCTGTTTAATTTTAGCAATGATTGGGGCAACTTCAGTATTACCCAAGGGTAGATAATCCTCCCCCACTAACTTGCCGCCTTTAGCTTTCAACTGCTCCTTCATGATCGTGTTAGCCGTGCGGGGATACACGTAATCCGAACCCACCAAGAAGAAGTCTTTACCTTTGTTTTTCAGGAGCCAATCAACGGCTGGTTCAGCCTGTTGATTTGGGGTTGCACCGCTATAGAAGATGTTTTTGGAACACTCCTGACCCTCGTATTGAATTGGGTAAAAGAGGAAGTGATCCTTGGCTTCATAAACCGGTAGCATCGCCTTGCGGCTGGCGGAAGTCCAACCGCCAAACACAACGGCAACCTTATCTTGATCGATAAGCTTCTTGGATTTTTCAGCAAAGGTGGGCCAATCGGAGGCGCCATCTTCCTCAACTGGAACGATCTTTAATTTTTTACCATCGATAACAACGCCACCTTTAGCGTTGATCTCATCAATAGCCATTAATTCAGCTTCAGCCACCGTATTTTCAGAGATGGCCATGGTGCCACTGCGGGAGTGCAGGATGCCCACCTTTACCTCACCATCAAATCCCCCTTCAGCCTTTTTTTCACCACTGCAAGAAACAACCGAAAGGCTGGTGATCAAAGCTGTTGTGCCGCCTAGGGCACGAACAAAAAGCTTGTTAGAGCGAACGGACGCCATGCAAAAACTCCAAGTTTTGACCCGCGATGCGGCGGTGTACGTTTTGGAACTTATGGCTAGGCGGGGGATGCGGTTGTAGCGATTGAAACCTTCCTAGGAGTTTGGTAACTGTTGCAACAGGAATTGCTCCACTTGCTCAACACCTTCACCTGTTTTTAGGTTGGTAAAACACCAGGGCCTTGCAGCACGCATGCGTTCGGTGTCGCTATTCATCAAAGCCAGATCAGCACCCACCATGGCTGCCAGATCGATCTTATTTATCACCAACAAATCTGAACGGGTAATACCGGGGCCCCCCTTACGGGGGATCTTATCGCCGGCGGCCACATCGATCACATAAATACAAAGATCCACTAATTCGGGGCTAAAGCTGGCAGCAAGGTTGTCGCCACCGCTTTCCACCAGCACTAAATCAAGATCTGGGAAAGCCCGCTCTAATTCCTCCACCGCTGCCCGGTTGATCGAGCAATCCTCTCGAATGGCCGTGTGGGGGCAGCCTCCGGTTTCCACGCCACGGATTCTTTCGGGGGCCAAGGCACCCACCCGCGTTAAAAACTGGGCATCCTCTTGGGTGTAGATGTCGTTGGTAACAACTGCAATTTGCAGCCGTTCCCGCAAACGCTTGCATAGGGCTTCCACCAGGGCTGTTTTGCCGCAGCCCACCGGCCCAGCCACCCCAACCCGCAAACGACTCATCCCACCACTTTATTTGCCCGTTGCAGCAATGGCTCAGACAGGGTTAAATCAATTGCTTTTGCTGTGGTGCGATTGAGCAGCAGTTCCGTTTTTGTGAGTGGTTCAAACGCCATTTTCGCTGGTGATTCGCCTTTCAATACCCGCACGGCCAATTCACCAGCTGCAAAACCATCGTCGTAATAACTCCAACCGATCACCCCCAAACAACCGGGCAGATCAATATCAGGGGGATCTACGGAATAAACGGGGATTTTGCGTTCCAGCCCCACTTTGCAGATCGAACTAAAGGCTTGGATAGTGGCGTAATCGCCAATTTTCACAAAAGCACCAACCTTGTCTTCCGCCAGCGCTTGAGCTGCTTGCAACACCTCACCGGAATTAGCAACGGGCTGGGTTTCCACTCGTATGCCGCGGCGGGCTGCCTCCTGCAGCAGCACTTTCGCTTCAAATTCGGAATTGGGCTCCCCTGGGTTGTAGATCAAGCCAACGGTGCTCAAATTTGGATCCACTTCACGGGCAAGATCTAACTCTTTACCCACTGGGTTGGTGCCAACGGTGCCCACCACATTTGGCTTGTGTTGGCCCACACCGCCAGGGGGGGTGCCAGCTCCCGCACCCCAGGGATTGGAGCAGTAGCAAAACACCACCGGCAAGGTAGCTGGGGCCACCTGCATGGCAGCCTGCAGTGGTGGCGTGCCAATTGCCAGGAATAGATCTACCGGTGCACCCACGAATTGTTTAGCCACCAAAGTGGTGTTAGCCAATTCACCGGCTGCATCTTTTTGAATCACATTGAGGGATTTACCCTCCACATAACCGGCCTTTGCAAGGGCTGCCATGAAACCCTTGCGCACTGAATTGGGCGGTGCCGCATCAATGAATTGCAGCATGCCAATGGTGGGACCTTTAACGCGCTTATTTCCACCAATTTGGGAGCAGGCAGCCAGTAGCACTGTTCCACCTAAGCCAGCTCCGGCCAGCCCTAAAAATGAACGACGATCCATTCCCATCAATCAAACATCGGATAACTGCACTTTGGCGGAGCCATAAAGTTCCCGCAAGCTGGCAACGCTGAGGGCTGCTTTTTCGGCGCCGCTCCAATCGCCCACCACCTGGCCCTCATGGAGCATCAAAAGGCGATCGCCGTGGTTTAGGGCCTGCTCCAAACTGTGGGTAACCATCAAGGTGGTGGTACCCAAGCGCCGCACTAACCGCTCCGTTAATTGCATAACTAGGGCCTCCGCCTTGGGATCAAGGGCAGCGGTGTGTTCATCAAGCAACAGCAGCTGCGGTTCCGCCAAGGTGGCCATCACCAGGCTGATCGTTTGTCGCTGGCCGCCAGATAGTTGACCAATCGGTGTATTCACCCGATCGGCAAGGGGTAAACCAAGGCTTTCCAACAGCTCTTGATAACGGCGCAGGTCGGCTTGATTGGGATGGATGCCGAGCAAGCTTTGCAGGCGAAATGGGGAATGGCGGCGGGATTCAGCTAAGCGCAGATTTTCAGCGATGCTGAGGCCAGGGGCTGTGCCATCTAACGGATTTTGCATCACACGACCAATCCAACGGGCCCGGCGGTAATCGCTCAGCTTTTGTAGGGAGCGCTCCCCCAATTTCAAGCTGCCGGCCTGGGCGGGAAGGGTGCCAGCCACCAAATTGAGCAGGGTCGACTTACCGGAGCCATTGCTGCCGATAACCACCAAGAATTGAGCCGTGGGGCACTCAAGGTTGAAATCCTTGAAAAGCTGCCGCCAACCACCGCCGGGTTGGCTGTGGCCCCAGGCCAAACCTTCGATGTGCAAACTCATAACCGCCGGCCCCCATCGGCAAGGCCCGGTAAACGCAGCCGGCCAAGCGTTAAGGCCCCAAGCAGCAGTAGGGCTGTTATCAGCTTTAAATCCACCGGCTCCAAACCCAGTTGCAAGGCAATTGCAATCATCAAACGAAACAGGATTGAGCCCAGCACCACAGCAGCAAGGGCCATGGGGATCGTGCGCGGCCTACAAATCGATTCACCAACAATCACAGCCCCAAGGCCAAGGATTAAGGAACCAAGCCCCATGGTTACATCGGCAAAACCCTGATAGAAGGCAACTAATCCACCGGCTAGAGCCACCAAACCATTGGCTAAAGCAATGCCGATGGTTAGGCCCTTGGCACCACTAACACCATTGGCCCGGGCCATGGTGGGGTTATTGCCAAGGGCCCTCAAAGCAAGCCCTAAATCTGTGGCGAGCAACAGGGCAAGCAAAGCGATTAAGCCCAGCACCACCAAGCTCAGGGCAAGGGCCCAATCGGCATCGCTATCAAGGCCAAAATCCAAACCGATCAAAGGGATATTTGATCTATCCATCAAACGCAGGGTGATCGAGTAGAGCCCTGTGCTGGTGAGGATGCCGGCAAACAAATCATTAACGCCAAGGCGGGTGTGAATCAATGCGGTAACGCAGCCGGCTAAGGCACCACTAAGCACTGCCGCAATTAGGGCAACAGCGGGATTGATGTTGTTAGTGATAAGTACTGCTGCCATGCCACCACCGAGGGCAAAGGAGCCGTCTACGGTGATATCAGCGAAATTAAGTACCCGCAGGGTGAGGTAAACGCCAAGGGCAAGGCCGGCATAGGCAAGGCCCTGGTTGTAAGCACCAAGCCAAAGTGAAAACATTGCCACCAGCTTCTAAACCCCATTGTGCTGCCCCTAACCGCAATTGCTTGATTTCAGCGCGATCGACCCCCTAACCCTTGCAGCCTTAATCGCCTGCGGCCTAGCGGGGGGATTCATCAACACGATTGCCGCCAGTGGTGCCACCGTTACCTTGCCCACCATGATCAGCCTGGGGCTGGCGCCAGGGCTGGCTAATGGCACCAACCGGTTGGCGGCTGTTGCTGGTTTGGCCACTGCCACCTGGCGCTTTCAGCAGGCTGGTGCAATCCCATGGAAGCTAACCCTGAAGGCCACAGCTCCAATGGTGATCGGCGCCAGCATTGGCGCCTTTGGGGCAACCGCCTTAGCTGATCGCTGGATCAGCTTGGCCGTGGCTATTTCACTCCTGTTTGTGTTGATCACCCTGATCACTAAACCAGCAGAGCTTTTAAAAGAAGAGCCCGTGGTTGCAAATAACCAAACCACGGAGTTGGGGCCCCTTTTCTATGGCCTAATGGCCCTAACAGGGCTGTGGGCCGGTTTTATCTCCCTGGGTTCTGGGGTGATGACATTACTGGTGCTAGTGCTAGCCGGCAAAATACCGCTAAAAACAGCAAATATCCTCAAATGTTTTGTGAGGTTAAGTTCAAGTTTAGTGGCATTAGTGATATTTGGTTTGCGCGGTGATATCAATTGGCTTTGGGCCTTGCCGCTATCGCTATCGAGCATGGTTGGGGCAAATTTAGCTGCAAAACTGGCCCTGGGCAGCCAGGCAAGCCAATGGATATTCCGCTCATTAATTGTGGTGGTGTGTTTAGAAGCGGCCAGTTTTTTATGGCGGCTTAATCCAGGCCTACCGGCCTAGCGCTCTGGAGAAGCGGCAGCCGCTGGCATCAAAGGCAGGCTAACCTTGCCCAAAGCAGTTCAAACGGGCGCTAGCCAGTGGCCATAATTAATGCGGAGGAGTTAAGCAAAACCTATCGAATTAGCGAAAAGCAACCGGGATTTGCCGGAACATTGCGGCATTTAGTGCAACGCAAACACCGGGAGATAACTGCGGTAAATAAAATTAGTTTTTGCATCGAACCGGGTGAAATTGTTGGTTTTCTTGGCCCTAATGGGGCAGGAAAAACAACAACTTTAAAAATGCTCACGGGCCTAATTCATCCCACTAGTGGCAAACTCTCAGTAGCTGGCCACAAACCATGGCAACGAAAAGCGCGATTTTTAGGCCAGATCACCCTGGTGATGGGTAATAGGCAACAATTGTTGTGGGATCTTCCAGCTCTTGATTCATTAAAAGTTAACGCGGCTGTTTACGGCATCCCAGAAAAAGAAGCGCAGCGCCGTATCAATGAACTTGCGGAAATGTTAGAACTTGGCGAAGAGCTGCTAAGGCCATTGCGAAAATTGTCGCTGGGCCAAAGAATGAAAACGGAATTACTTGCAGCGTTACTACATCAACCTGCCGTGTTATTTCTTGATGAACCAACCCTGGGCTTAGATGTAAATGCCCAGGTGCGGGTTAGGGAATTCCTGGCTGATTACAACAAACGAACGGGGGCAACAATGCTGCTCACAAGCCACTACATGGGCGATATCACCACCCTATGTCCACGGGTATTACTCATCCATCAAGGTGAATTATTTCATGATGGTTCCCTCAGCGAACTAACCCAAAAGCTTGCCCCCTGCAGCCAAGTGCGCATGGAACTAAGCAAAATTCATAGCATTGAGGATTTCCGCGGCTACGGCGATATTCACTCCCTGGAGGGCCACCAGGTGCAGCTGTTAATACCTCGCGCTGAACTATCGGAACGGGTAGCAGCATTACTAAAGCGCTTTGAAGTGGTTGACCTAGAAGTGAGTGCCCCGCCGATAGAGGAATTGATTGGCGGCCTATTTCGCCATAGGGATAAGTTATGAAATGGGCATGGCGGGTAGCTCGGGCGCTGATAACAAGCCAATACGCCCTGATGCTGGAATATCGAGCAGAAATTATCCTCTGGGCACTTTCAGGGGTGCTGCCTTTGATAATGCTGGGGGTGTGGAGCGGCTCTGGCGCAGCTAATGCTGCGGGCATATCAGCGCAGCAGCTGAGTCGCTATTTTCTTGCTGCTTTTGTGGTGAGGCAATTTACGGTGGTGTGGTTAATAAATGTATTTGAAGAAGATGCTCTGCAAGGCAGATTATCACCTTTTTTACTGCAGCCGATATCGCCTTTATGGCGCTACCTAACCGCCCATTTAAGTGAACAGGCATCTCGCATTCCCATTGTTGCGGTGCTGCTAGCACTGCTTGGAATAGCTGCACCTGGCTTAATCTGGCTGCCATCAGCGGGGGCGCTATTTTTTGGATTTATGGCAATTATGGCTGCATTTTTACTTAGATTCTTACTGCAACTTGTATTAACTACTTTCTGCTTTTGGAGTGAAAAAGCAGCTGCAATTGATCGCTTACTTATGATTCCATATATGTTTCTTTCAGGTATTGTGGCGCCCATAGATACCTTTCCACCTGCCGTAAAGCGGCTTGCGATGGCAACCCCCTTCCCCTGGATGATTGATTTTCCTGCAAGGCTAATAGCAGGTGAACCGGTGAATATTGCGCTTGGTTTTGCGGCAATCACTGCCTGGTGTTTATTACTACTGCCAATTTGCCATCTGCTCTGGCGGGCGGGCCTAAGGCGTTACTCCGCCATGGGAGCATGAAGGAAATAAAACGCTATTGGCGCAGTTTATGTTGCTTTTGGAGTAGCTCCATTGCAGCTGAATTTGAATATCCGCTCAATGCCTGGGTTGAATTGTTATCTGTGCTTGGCAATTTAGCTGGCAGCATATTTGTGCTTAAGCTGTTATTTGGCAATGGCGTTTCCCTGGGGGGCTGGAGCTGGAATGGCTCATTAATAGTATTAGGTTTATATACAATTTTAGATGGATTTACAACCTGCGTGTTGCAACCAAATCTGAGCCGCATCGTGAATCATATCCAAACGGGCACCCTTGATTATGTATTACTAAAACCAATAGATAGCCAATTTTGGCTTTCCACCCGCACGGTGTCCCCCTGGGGTTTACCTGGAATAATTGCAGGCTTTTGTTTAATTAGCTGGGCATTAATCAAGCCAAGTTCAAGCATTGGCTACGGCCTGCCATCCGGTGGAGCCATGCTGCTTGCCATTGCACTACTTATAGCTTCTTTAGCAATACTCTATAGCCTCTGGTTTGTATTAGCAGCTCTAAGTATTTGGTTCATCAAAGTGTGGAATGCCACCGAAGTTTTAAGGTATACCTTAGTTGCTGGTAGATATCCCGTTAGCGCCTACCCCCCTGCGCTTAGATTAATTTTTACTTTTGTATTACCGGTGGCATTTCTAACAACTATTCCGGCAGAGGCGCTACTTGGTAAAAGTTCAAGCATCTGGGCAATCGGAGCTTTAGGTGTTGCGGGAATTTGTTTAACCGGCAGCCGCTTATTATGGAATTATGCGCAACGATTTTACACCTCCGCCTCTAGCTAATTATATTTAAGCTACTAATTCATAAAGATATTTCTGAAAACTTGAAAATAGTATGCCGATTTCTTCTGGCTTTCCAAGATCTGCTACGGCATCTGAAATGCTGTTTTGGTAACAAAGCTGCAGCAGTGGTGTGAGTTTTTGGGAAGTGGTGAGGATGGTGGGAACTGTTTTTTCGTTATCTTGAAAATTCTTGAGATGTGTGTTGCCTAATTTGCCATCGTCTGCTGTAACCCGTTGGCAGTAGTTGGGGTTATTGCTGCTATTGAGCCCCAAGTGACTTCATCAAACAGATCGGCTTCGAGCATCGACCTCGCGGCCGGACGGTGCCGCGGGCGCCATGAAAATCCGCTACTTCCCAGCTACCGAAACCTCACCATCGCGCTGGCATTGGGGGGCGAGCTCAGCTTGATCGAAGCAGTTCAACACCTTGAGAAGCGGCAAACCGCCGGTCAAAGCTCAGCACTGGCAATGCCCCGATGTTGGTGGCCCGGGCCAGAATCAACTGATCAGCCAGATCTCCTCCCTGGCGAAATTGCTCAAGGGCATCGATCACCGCGTCGATGTCATCCACCACCACACCGCGGGTGCGCACCAGCCGCTCCAGTAGCTGGTAGCGGGTTGCACGCTCAAGGTTGTATCCCCGGAGCACCCAAGCCACCTCGGCTAGCACCACATCGGGCAGGTAAATACCACCACTGGCGATGGCATCGAGAAAGGCTTGCTCGGCGATCGGGGTTTGCTGTGGGTCATCCCCAATCAGCAGCCGCACCACCACGTTGGTGTCAAGTGTCCTCACCGCCTACAGCCAGGGCAATGGCCCGGTCCATGTCGTGAATGGAGAGCACCCGATCCACTTTGGGACGGTTTCGGAACAGATCCTCCGGCTCGTATTTGAAGGGCACCAGCACCAATCGGCCGTTCCGGTCGATTGAGGCCTGCAGCCTGGCACCAGGTGCCAGGCCAAGCGCCTCTCGTAACTGACGGGGAATCGTCAATTGCCCCTTACTAGTGAGCGTGATGGTTGCCATTGAATAATTGTAAGGCCATTTGCCTTACCGATGCGGCACTACGCCGCCGAACTTTGAGCTCGCGTTGGCGAAGGCGTCATCCACAACGTCATCCCCGCACCAGCGGCTGTAGGCAGCCAGAAGTGGTGTAGATCAACCCGCCAGCTCATGATTTCATCGCCCATACGGCTACGTTGGCACTGGCCGCCTACCTGACAGCTAGCGGTTATTAGGATTGCTTTGATCTGATTGATCTGATCGCACGATTAATCTCCAAAACAGGAAAGCCCGATGCCATCAACTCTCGGCAGAGGCCCGCGCCAAAAAAACCTGTCCCCTCTATGGCAAATATCGGCTGTGATGGTGCGCAGCAGTGGCAGAGGCGCTCATTGTAATAAGTGTGACTGATTTTCAAAGCTGCAGGCCTTTAGTGGGGCACTACTTTTCGCATAAAGCACAACGCCAACACGGCTGATGTGGTTGAGCAGGGCCGGATGGCTTAATGAGGCCATCAGAGAAAGATCAATTTGATATGGCAGCAAAAGCTCATCCAGCTCGTTACTAATTCGCGTCAGCAGAGTGTGATCCAGTTCATCACCGCAGAGTGTTAGGTCTATGTCTGAACCAGGGCGATAGGTTTGCTTGGCACGCGAGCCATAAAGCACGGCCTTTTCCACCTCGGGAAATTGGGCCAACACGGCCCTGATGCGTTCCACCGTGACCTCACGCAAACCGTGGTTCATGCGGAATCCTCCTTCTCCAGTTCAAGAAACCGGCGCTGGAATGCTGCGAACGCAGGAACATAGAGCGTTAAAACTGCCTCCATGATCTTTACGGCCACGTCGTTGTTGTAAGTGTGAGACGACTCATTGCGATGCTTGATCATTTCCATCCATGCCTCGCCGTTTTCGATGAGTTCTGCGGCGAAGGCAGCGCGGGTGGCGTCCTTTGATCCATACAGTTTCTGGAATGAACCGCGGGCGCTGAGGAAATCCTTGAACGTATTCCATGCAAGCTCATGGGTAAATTCGAAGGCTTGGATGAGCCCCTGCCGCTCCAGATCCGATAGATCACGCTGATCCGCCAGCTCAGACGCCTCGCTCAACCGGGCAAAGGCTCGCTTGAAGTTGTCGAAACGCTGAATCCAGCGGATGTCGTGGCGCTCATCACTGGAGGAAGTCAACGGATAGCCAAGCTCTTCAAACCAATGGTGCCAGTAGCCCTGCCGCGTTGCCAGCCAAACCTTGAATTATTAACTCCTAAAAAGCCTCGAATAAAGGGCTCCATGCTGCAATTGAGCAAGGCCTGCCCCCACCCCAGAGCTAAACATTTGGCGTGGATCTTGGCTGATTAAATAATTAGCTTGGCTACTAATTAAAGGAGCCAATTGCAGCTGCAGGCATTGGCCTTCAGTTGCACCAAGGGGTATCAACCTTACTGCTGCACTGATTTGATTTGCCAGCCAACCATATAAATAAGCCTCCACTAAATCAGTTGCCGCTAGATCTAAACAATGGCCGGCCCAAGCCCAAGCAGCAGTCCAACCCAAACCCGTTAACTTCAAGCCCTGGCACTGCTCAGTTAATGGCCAGCCCATCGCGGCAAGTAGTTGTAGTAGGGAACCAGCCATTTGCCACTGCTGCGCCCGTATTTCAGGCGCTTCCCGCTGGGCGATCAACCAACCATTTAGATCAAGCAACTGCTCCATATTTGAAGTTTTAAAGGCCTGTTGCATAGGCCCTAGGGCAGCTGCCTCCACCGCAAGCAAACCAAATTGCAATTCAGCCTCAAGCCAGGCCTTCAGGGTTGCCCCATCCCTGAGCTCACCCGCCTGCACTAACACCTCCAAACCTTCGGCATAGCTGAAAGCACCCACCGGCAAAGCGGGGCTCACAAGTTGCAGTAAGGCCAGGGGCAGGGTCATGGATGGCTATGGCTAGCGCCATAGGCGCCACTTTCGGGCAGGAAGGGGGCCTGCAGGTGGGCAACTTGCAAACCGCGGTGGCCTAATAAATGCTCCAAAACAGGGTCGGCCAACAGCCTCAATTGATCGGCTTGCAACTCCAAGGCCACATGGCGATTACCGAGGTGATATGCAGCCTGCAGCAGGGCCAGGGGATCATTGCTGCACACCACCAGTAGTGGTTCATCTGCAGCCACCACTACAGCTAGTGGCATATTTTCCACGGCCCCTAATAATTGCCCTGGTGCCAGGGGTTCGCCCCTTGGCAACTGCAGCAACACCTCTTGGCCGCCACTGCAGCGGCGCAAACCGCGGCAGATCTGCCGTTCAGCCGCCGTGAGTGGCAGCTGCAATAAAGCCTCTCCAGCTGCGGAACTGCAGCGATGCTGCAGCAGCAATGGCCTGGTTTCCTGTTGCATGGATCCAAGCTGCCATAACCCCATGGCCCAAGCCACTGCCACCCCTAGCCCTTGGCGGGGCACAGCAAATTTGCAATTTGCAGCCAGCAGCCAAGGGCTCACCAGCTTTCAAGGGGGCAGCACCGCCCCTTTAAAGCTAATGCGGGCATTTGCTGGCGCCGATGGCCGCTGTGAACTGCCCCTTTTACATACAGCCGGCGGCCTGGTGGGCGGTGATCAACTCAAAATCGAACTAGGGCTTGGCGCCAACAGCCGCGCCCTAATAACCAGCGTGGCAGCCCAAAAGGTTTACGGCATTAAGGGCCAGTGGGCCCACATCGATATAGAAACCCAGCTAGGGCCGGGCGCTGATCTGGAATGGTTGCCCCAGGAAACCCTGGTATTTGAAGGGGGCCTGCTGCAACAGCAGCAGCGGCTGGAGTTAGCTGAAAACGCCAGCTGGCTAGGCATCGATGTGGTGCGATTTGGCCGCACCGCCAGGGGAGAAACCCTGGGCAATGGTTGCTGGCGCAGCAGCCTCGAAATCCAGCGCAAATCAGCCAGCGGCCGGCGCTGGGAACTGGTGGATCGGCTCCAAATCAATCGGGATTGCCTTGATAGCGCCCATGGGCTCAAGGGCCAGCCGGTGCTGGCCAGCCTGGTGTGGGCGGCACCAAGCCCCCTGGATAGCAACAAACTCCAAGCCCTAATCAACCAAGGCCGCCAAGACAGCCTGGAACTCGAGGGAGAAATGGCCCTAGGCAGCCTGCAACAGGGCTTAATTGCCCGCTACCGGGGCCCCTCCAGCCAAGCGGCCCGCCACTGGTTTTATCGCCTATGGGCCCGGATTCGCCAACTGCGCGGTTTAAGTGCGCCGCTAGCGCCAAGGGTGTGGCCCCTGCAGGAATATCCCCATGCCCCAGCGCTCAACTGAGCAGCCACCACCACAACGGCACAGTAATTAGAGCCATTGCAGTGCTTATTAGCACCAAACCTGCCGCTGCATTAACGCCTTCCCCTTCCGCCTCCGCCATCAACAGCACTGAGATCGCTGTGGGGGCTGCCGCCTGCAGCACTAAGGCATCAGCCACACCAGCTGGCAATGCAAGTAGGCGGCCCAGAATTGCAAACAACAGCGGCAACAGCAGCATTTTAAAAAGCAAAGCAGGCGCCAAAGGGCGCCAATTGAACCCAGGCTGGATTTCGCCTTGGTTCAACATCACCCCCAAACGCATCCCCACCAGCAATAAAGCCAACAGCAACACCAAGCGGGCTGGCCACCAGAGCAGGGCAGCAAGGGGTGCTTGCCATGGGGTTAGTTGCAGCACAAAGGCAAGCAAAAAGCCATGGGTGGCTGGGCTTTGGCCCAGGTCGCGGCGGAAGGAACGGCGCCCCTGGCCGGCGGCTGCCACCAGGCGTGGGCCGAGGGTCCAACTCAAAAGTGTGCCGGCCAGGTCGTAGGCGATGGCAGCCCCTAGGGCCTGGGGTGGCAATAGGGCCAAGGCCACCGGAATGCCGAAGTAGGTGGTATTGCCCGTTACCGCCCCCAGTTGCAACACCCCAGAGGGCAGCAGCCGCGGCCAACGCTGCAACAACAACATCAATGCAGCAATCAATAGCAGTGCCAGGGCGCCCGCCTGTAAAAAATCGCGATTTAAGCCAGAACGCAGCAGCAAAGCAGCCACACTCAAGGGAATGCCAAAGCGCACCAGCGGTTGCGCCAATGCTCCAGGCAGTAGCGGCCAACGCATACCGATGGCCAAGCCAAGGGCCAAAGTTGGGATTAGTTCCAGCAAAAGTGGCAGCACAGCCCCCCCAACGATCGACAGTGATTGCAGCCCATGCACCTATCTCCCCAGGAAAAAGACAAGCTCTTAATTGTTACCGCAGCCCTGTTGGCGGAGCGGCGCTTAGCGAGAGGTTTGAAACTGAACCACCCGGAGGCGGTGGCTTGGCTCAGCTTTCAAATCCTGGAGGGGGCGCGGGATGGCAAAACCGTAGCTGCCCTTATGCAGGAAGGAAGCACTTGGTTAAACCGCAGCCAAGTGATGGCTGGGGTAGCGGAACTAATAGATGAAGTGCAAATGGAAGCCACCTTTCCCGATGGCACCAAGCTTGTAACCCTGCACCAACCAATCAGGCCATGATCCCAGGCGAACTACTACCGGAACCAGGCAGCATTGAACTCAATGCCGGCCGCCCTGTTACCAATTTGATGGTGGCCAATAGCGGCGATCGCCCCATCCAGGTGGGCTCCCATTTCCATTTTGCCGAAGCCAATGCTGCGCTGCTATTCGATCGGGAAGCAGCCCGGGGCCAACGGCTTGATATTCCCGCCGGCACCGCCGTTCGCTTTGAACCCGGCGATGAACGCCAAGTGCAGCTGGTGCCCTTTGTGGGAGCCCGCCGGGTGGTGGGTTTCAACGCTCAAATCAACGGAGCTCTCTGATGGCATATCAAATCGATCGCCGCAGCTACGCCGAAACCTATGGCCCCACCACCGGCGATCGCCTGCGGTTGGCCGACACAGAATTAATCCTCGAGGTGGAAAAGGATTTCACCAGCTATGGCGATGAGGTGAAATTTGGCGGCGGCAAAGTAATTCGCGATGGCATGGGTCAAGGCCAAAGCAGCCGCGCCGCCGGCGCCGTAGACACGGTGATTACCAATGCGCTGATCCTTGATTGGTGGGGCATTGTGAAGGCGGATATTGGCATCAGAGATGGCCGCATCTGCGCCATCGGCAAGGCGGGTAATCCAGATATCAGCAACAATATCGATATCGTGATCGGCCCTGGCACCGAAGCAATTGCCGGCGAGGGCCATATCCTCACCGCCGGTGCGATCGACACCCATATTCACTTCATCTGCCCCCAGCAGATTGAAACCGCCCTAGCCAGTGGTGTTACCACGTTGCTGGGGGGCGGCACTGGCCCAGCCACCGGCACCAATGCCACCACCTGCACGCCGGGGGCTTTTCACCTGGCCCGGATGTTGCAGGCGGCTGAAGGTTTACCGGTAAACCTGGGCTTTTTTGGCAAGGGCAATGCCAGCACTCCAGAGGCATTAGAGGAGCAAATTCGAGCTGGTGCCTGCGGCCTCAAATTGCATGAAGACTGGGGCACAACCCCCGCCGCCATCGATTGCTGCCTCGGCGTAGCCGATCGCTTTGACATCCAGGTGTGCATCCACACAGACACCTTGAATGAAGCCGGTTTTGTGGAAGACACAATCCGAGCGATCGCTGGCCGCACCATCCACACCTTCCACACTGAGGGAGCTGGCGGCGGCCACGCCCCCGACATCATCAAGATCTGCGGCCAGGCCAATGTGCTGCCCAGCTCCACAAATCCCACCAGGCCTTACACCCGCAACACCCTCGAAGAACATCTCGACATGTTGATGGTGTGCCACCACCTGGATGCGGGCATACCAGAAGATGTGGCCTTTGCTGAATCGCGGATTCGGCGCGAAACGATTGCGGCAGAAGACATCCTCCACGACCTGGGCGCCTTTTCAATAATTGCCAGCGACTCCCAAGCGATGGGCAGGGTGGGGGAGGTGATCACCCGCACATTTCAAACGGCCCACAAGATGAAAGTGCAGCGGGGCCCCCTTGAAGGTGATAGCTCCCGCAACGACAACAACCGCATCAAGCGCTACATAGCCAAGGTTGGCATCAATCCAGCGATTGCCCATGGCATCAACAGCCAGGTTGGTTCTGTGGAAGTGGGCAAGCTTGCTGATTTAGTGCTGTGGAAACCTGGATTTTTTGGCGTTAAACCAGAACTGGTGCTGAAGGCCGGCAGCATTGCATGGGCCCAGATGGGTGATGCCAACGCTTCAATTCCCACCCCAGGGCCAGTGCATGGCCGGCCGATGTTTGCCAGCTACGGCAAGGCGCTGGCACCAAGTTGCCTCACATTCATGAGCCAAGCTGCCCTGGATGCTGATTTACCGCGGCAATTGGGCTTAGCTCGCCCCTGCCTACCGGTGCAAAACACCAGGGATATCGGCAAGGCAGCAATGCACAACAACAATGCCCTGCCAGATATCAGCGTTAATCCAGAAACCTATGAGGTGTATGCCAATGGTGAACTGCTCACCTGCGAACCAGCTGATGAATTACCGATGGCGCAGCTTTATTTCTTGCTTTAATTAATCCAGATGTTGATACATAATCAATTAGAACAACTCACTGCCGCAGCTCCATGGATCTAATTGCAAGATTTCGCAAAAATTTACCTTTTTTAGCAATCATTTCTTGCGGTTATATGTTTACATCTATAATCCAAGTACTAGCAAATTCGCCATCGCCAGATTTGCTAGACACAATCAAACAGAATGGTCTCGTGCGCATAGGTGTTTCGCCCGACCTACCAGGGATGTCTAGGAGAATAGCTGGCAAGCCAGGCTTTGAGGGTGCGGAAGCATCCCTAGCCCTATTAATTGGCTCAAAGCTGATTGGTGATGTCAAAAAAGTTGAACTTATCGGCGTTGATTCACCAGAGCGACTAGCACTACTTCAAAAAGGGAAGATTGATCTAGTAATCGCTCAATTCACCATTACGCCAGAACGGCAAAAACTCGTAGATTTTTCAGTGCCCTATGTGATTGCCCATGAAGCACTATTGCTACCAGTGAACAGCAAGGTTTATAAATTGAGTGATCTCATTGGCAAGCATATTAGTGTTGCCAATGGCTCAGCAAGTGAACAGCGCTACAAAAGGGCTTGGCCAGGAATTTATCAACGCAGCACAAATTTGGAATCCGGTGGCATCGAACTACTGCGCCGCGGAGAGGTGGCAGCCTGGGCAAACGACAATACAAATATTATGGGAATGCTCAGTGTTGCTAAAGACCGCAATCGGTTTCGCCTTTTAGATGTGGCAGCTTGCTTTCCAGCTAAACCATTTGGCATTGCCATAAGGAAAGACAACCCAGGGCTGCTTGCAGCCTTGAATGCTGCCCTAACAGAAGAGCAGAGCAAAGGCAGCCTTAAAAAGTTGTTTGCACCTCTAGCCCTGCCAGCAGTGAAAGGATCATCAGCAAATGAAGCTTGCAGATAAAATAAGTATCAAATTACACAATTCGATCGCTAATTACTAGCCGCATGTTGATTATGTAGCAATGGGAACCATGGGCGGGCGGCTTGATTCCGCACCATAGGAAGGTTGAAACAGCTGAAGCCGATGTTTGAAACCTATGTGCCAATGGGTGGCTTCGATGAATACATGAGCCCCAGCCACACACCCCGTAAAGCGATGGGGGCCCTGATGGATCAACTGGGGGCCCTTGGCCTTAGCCAACTGAATGAAAATCATCGGGCGGCTGAACAACTACTCAAACGGCTAGGTGCCACCTTCAGGCTCTACAACAGCAATTCAGAGGCCAGCGAACGAATTTTGCCCTTCGATCCCTTGCCACGGCTGATCGATCACCAGGATTGGGCAGTGCTGGAGGCGGGGTTAATCCAAAGGCTTGAGGCGATCGACCTGTTTCTTGCCGATATCTATGGACCCCAGAAAATAATCAAAGATGGAATTATCTCCGCAGAAGAAATAACCAGTAGCCAGGGTTGGCGGCCCCAGATGCAGGGATTAATCCCTCCCCTCGGCCGCTGGTGCCACATCTCAGGCCTCGACCTAGTGCGTGATGGCGATGGCACCTGGCGGGTGCTGGAAGACAACCTGCGCTGCCCTTCAGGAGTTGCCTATTTCCTCGAAAATCGCCGGGTGATGAAGCAACTTTTTGGCGGTTTATTTCAAAGCCAACGCATCACCCCCATCGATAACTATGCATCCCAACTACTGCAAACCCTGCAGGAAATGGCCCCCTGGACCGACAGCCCCCAAGTGGTACTTCTCACCCCTGGAGTACATAACAGCGCCTATTTCGAACACAGCTACCTGGCCCGCTTGATGGGCATCCAGCTGGTGGAGGGCACAGATTTGATCTGTGAAGACAACCGGGTGTGGATGCGCAGTACCAATGGCCTTCAACGGGTAGATGTGATCTACCGCCGCATCGACGACGATTTTCTAGACCCCACCTGTTTCCGCAAAGATTCAATGCTCGGCGTAAGCGGCCTGATGGAAGCGTTCCGCCAAGGCCAAGTAGCCATAGCCAATGCCCCTGGCACCGGCATTGCCGACGACAAGCTCATCTATGCCTATGTGCCCCAGATGATCCGCTACTACCTAGATGAAGAAACGATTATTCCAAACGTAACAACTTTTCTTTGCTCCCGGCCAAAGGAATGCAGTTATGTGTTGGAACATTTGCCTGAGCTAGTAGTAAAAGCGGTGTCGGAAGCAGGGGGCTATGGAATGCTGATAGGCCCCCACGCCAGCAGCGAAGAACTGAAACATTTCAGTGAATTAATTCAAGCTAATCCCCGCAATTACATCGCCCAACCAACGCTGCAGCTCTCAACGGTTCCCTCCCTCAGCGAAGGGGAGCTCTACCCATGCCATGTGGATTTAAGGCCCTACATATTACGGGGTAAACAGAGTTGGGTAACGGCGGGGGGACTCACAAGAGTTGCCTTAAAACGCGGTTCCCTCGTGGTTAATTCCTCCCAGGGCGGCGGCAGTAAAGACACCTGGGTGGTTTCATGCTCAGCCGTGTAGCAGAACAGCTCTACTGGATCTTCCGGTATGTGGAACGGGCCGAGAATTTAGCCCGTTTCTTAGATGTGAGTATGTCGATGGCGCTGGATTCACCGGCAGGGGGTGATGCGGTGTGGCTGCCGCTTATTGAAGCTTGCGCTGAAAGCAACTTATTTAAAGAATTACACCCTGAAGGTGGTGCTGCAGCGGTGGAATGGTTTCTGCTTGCCCAAGCACAAAATCCAAACGCCATTTGTAATTGCATTGCCATCGCCCGCGAAAATGCCCGCCAAATCCGTGAGGTAATCCCCAATGAATTATTTGAAGAATTAAATGCTTTACATCTTGATTTACAACCGGGTGAAAGTTTTTGGCAGCAGGCCCTACCTGAACAACTGCAACTGATCAGGCGCGGCTGCCAACAGCTCTATGGCATAGCAGATTCAAGTATGCGCAGGGATATCAGCTGGCATTTTGCCAATCTTGGCAGGTTGATTGAAAGGGCGGAAAAAACGGCAAGGATCCTCGATGTGAAATATTTTCTACTGCTGCCAAGCCCTGAGGATGTGGGAGGTGCCTTAGATGAATTGCAATGGATTGCCCTATTGCGCTCCGCCAGTGCATATCAAATGTATCGCCAACACACCCAACAACCAATCACCCCCAGTGGTGTGGCGGAATTTCTATTACTGGATCCAGATTTTCCCCGTTCCGTGCGCTATTGCCTTAATGGTATTGCCGAGGCGATTGCAAGTATTGATCAACAACCACTACTGCAAAGCGGCCATTCCCTCAGCCGCAGCCTGGGGCGCCTCCAGGCCACTTGGAACTATTCCCAAGTGAGCGATGTAATCGATCAAGGTCTTCATCAGGTTATTGATCAATTGCAACTACAAATCAATGAACTACACACACTATTGGAAATCCGCTACTTCACCTCAAACCAATGCACGTAAAAATTAGCCATCGCTTTGTTTATAGCTACTCAAAGCCAGTGCAGCTCGGCCCCCATCGGCTGTGTTTGATGCCCCGCAGCATTGGATTTCAAAAACTAATCCAACATAAAATCAGTTTTAATCCAGAGCCATGCCATAAATTTGAATTATTAGCAGCTGGTGGCGATCAAATCCTGCGGGCTCGTTTTGTTGGTAGCACCGATCGCTTTGAAATCATTTCAGAAGCTGAGTTGATCACTAGCCCGCCCCCCCTACTTTCACTTTGTTTAGATGAACAGGAACCGCGCTTGCCCTATCCAATCGGCAGGCTAAATGCTGATCTTTTAAGTAATCTGCAGGGCTGGCTGCCCAATGGTCAGCATGATCCAGCCGCCGTTGCCTTAGCCCAGGAGGCGATTATCGGCAGCAACCAACATTGCCTCACCTTCCTGCAACAACTGCTGGAGATGATTCAAGAGCGGGTGAACTACACCCAACGCCACCATGGCCCCCCTTGGCCGGCGGGGCGCACCTTGCGGGAACGGGTTGGTTCC
Source organism: Synechococcus lacustris Maggiore-St4-Slac (assembly GCF_024345595.1). Taxonomy (NCBI): domain Bacteria; kingdom Bacillati; phylum Cyanobacteriota; class Cyanophyceae; order Synechococcales; family Synechococcaceae; genus Synechococcus; species Synechococcus lacustris. Next base: position 30,438 of record NZ_JAGQBK010000003.1, read on the forward strand.
TGCCGCGACCTTGCAGTGTTGATGATCGAATGTTGTAGATGCATTGGTTTACCAGCTCGCTTTGTGAGTGGTTACCACCTGGTGGAGCCAAAGCCCGATCGCTACGACCTCCATGCCTGGGCTGAGGTATACCTACCCGGCGCCGGCTGGCGTGGTTTCGACCCCAGCGGCATTGGCGCCGTAGATGAGCGCTACATACCCCTCGCCAGTTCATCAAATCCCGAATTAACAGCAGCCGTAAGCGGCAGTTTTAGTGGCCCGCCTGGGGTTGTTAGTGAATTCAGCTGGCAGATCGAGGCAGCGGAACTAAGCCTGAAGCAACCGTGAGCCAAGCATTGCTGTATTCCCTACCTGCATGGATGTTGACGGCGGGACAGGAAGCCCGAAAGCGGTTTCAAAGCGCCGCCATGGAACTCACCTTGGGGGGTGAACCCACCTATGTGCCCCTTGAACCCAAAGGAGCTGAATGGAGTGTGGCCGCCGATGGCCCAAGCAAACTCAGCTATGCCAGGGCCTTAGCAAAGCAACTAGAAAGCGATGTGTTGCCTGGCAGTATTTGCTTTTTTTGCCCCGGTAAGCACTATCCAGGCGAAACAAATCCCCGCTGGGCCCTGCGGTTGCTGTGTAAACACAACCGCAAACCACTGGTGCCGTGGCCAGCCGCCGGACCACTCCGGCAATCAGCAAGCCAAGTGCTTAAGACGATTGGAAAGCTCCTGGGGCTTGAGCTAGAACCCAGTGAATTCAAGGATCCCCTCGCCCCCGATCAAAAGGTGTGGGCAGTGCCCATCACCCGAGATGCGGATGGCTGGCAAACTTCAGCTTGGCCGTTAGCAGAAGAAGAACGGCTACTGGTAAGTAGTGATGGTCCGCCGGGGCTGCGTTTGCCCTTGAACAAGCTGCCAGAGGATGTGCCACGCCAGGTGTTAACCCTTGATTGCAATGCCAATGGCTGGGGTTTATTTCTGCCGCCATTGGCACCAGATGGCTTTGAACAACTACTGGAAGCGATCGCCCAGCTATTGCACGAAAACGAGTTGATGGCACCACAACTGAGTGGTGTGGTGCCAATCGATCAAGAGCAGCGCTGGCTGGTGCTGGGAATAACGGCTGATCCTGGTGTGCTGGAGGTGAACTTACCGGTGTGTGAAACCTGGCAGGTGTATGCCGAATGGCTAGGGGCCTTGGAAAAAGCAACGGCTGCTGTTGGTTTGCGCTCCTGGAAACAAGCAAGTTCCAGCCAAAGCGCTGGCACTGGCGGCGGCAACCACCTGTTGTGGGGTGGGCCCACCCTGGAGCGCAATCCACTATTTCAACAACCCGCCTGGCTGGGGGCGGTGCTGCGCTACTGGCAAGCCCATCCCTGCCTTTCTTACCTATTTATTGCCGATCCTGTGGGTGCAGCAAGCCAGGCACCCCGCTCCGATGAAATCGGCGCGCCGCTACTAGATCTTGAAATGGCACTGTTCGCCCTAGAGCAACTACCAGCTGGCGACCAACGCCAAGCAATAGCTGAAACCATGCGTCATCTACAGGTAGATCGCAGTGGTAATCCCCACCGCAGTGAAATCAGCTTCGATAAATTTTGGAATCCAGGCTCCCTGGCCGGCTGCCAGGGGTTAGTGGAATTTCGCGCTATTGAAACCCTGCCAAAAGCCGAATGGATGGCGGCGGTAGCCCTGCTTTGGAGTTGTTTAGGGGCAATGCTGCTGGAACCCGAGCAACGGCCCATTGGTGTAATCAACCATGGCGGTTGCTTACATGATCACCACCTGCTGCCAAGCCTGCTTTGGAGTGATTTTGAACAGATACTGCAGCAATTAAACCGCCAGGGTTTAGCCCTTGATGCCGCTTATTACCGCCAGCTATGGCAGTGGCGTTTTCCAGTGTTGTTGCATTGGAGCGCAGGGGATGCGGAATTAGTAGTGCGCCGTGCCCTTGAGCCATGGCCGCTGCTATCAGACATGCCTGAACTGGGGGCAATCACCAGCCGATTTGTAGATACCTCTTTGCAAAGAATTGAAATTTGTACAAACGAATCATTTCGCCAACACTATCAATTGCGGCTGCAGGGAAGAAAACTAGCCCTTAAAGAAGCGGTGCTGGGGGCCAGATTGCGCCAGGGGCGTTTATTTCCCTGCCTGCATCCAAGCTTGCCCAGCCATTGGCCCCTCTGCCTTGATATTGAAAAAGGTACCCAGGTAATTAGTTATCAGTGGCAGGAATTAGATCAAGCATTTCAAACGGTGCAAATGGCCCATCCGATTAATGAGCAAGCCTTAGTTAGTTGGCAACCGGATGAGCTCTGTGTGGATCTACGGCTCCCCACATAACTACCAACTAACCCCATGGAGCTTTGGTAGCGGAGCTGTTTTGAAGGTAATACCAAATAAACGTGGTATTAGGCGGCTGTTATAAACGCGAAATTCACGGGCCACGGTGGCCCCTGGTTCGCGTACCGCTTGGTTTAAAACCACCGAACCATCGGGATCTGAAACTGAACGATGGAAAGTACCCGGTGGGATGCGCAAGATATCGCCGCCGGTATCTAAACGAACTATGTGATAAGGATAATTCCAGCCGAGGTTCACTAAATAAAAAGTGCGGCCCCCGTGCAGGGCCAGGAGGTTGTCTTCCTGGTGGGGATGCAAATAAAACTGCCATGCCCCTGTGGTTTCCTCATTGGGGGGACTAACCGCTGGGCCGCTATGGATTACCAGATCGCGGGCATTAGAGGCAGCAACGGTGATATCAAAGAAACGCACCGCGGGGGTATCGCGAAAACGTTCATAGGGCACCAATTCAAACATCGGCACAGTGGCCATGGGGATAAATGCGGGATGAGCCAGTAAGCCAAAAAAAGCAATTTGCTGTTGGGTGCGTTGTTACGGATTTGGTGCTTTTAATCACCACAGCCATCAACCGCTAGCCGCACACTTGTGGTCCAGCCTGAAAAGGTTGGGGCATGGGAAAGGCAGGCGGCTCCTTCTGGGGTCGCCTTTTTTATGCTGCCCCTAGCCATTGGTTAGGAAGTGAGCAGCGATATCTACCCAGAGGGGCTTGCCCTACGCCATTGGCCCGGCTGGTTAGGTGCTGAAAAGGCAAACGCCTACCTAGAACAACTGCTCAAGGAAGTGCCGTGGAAACAGGAACAGATCAAGCTATTTGGCCGCCAACATCCGCTACCGAGGCTCACCTGCTGGATGGCGGATCCAGGTTGTGGCTATTGCTATTCCGGCCTGCAAAATGTGGTTGAAAGCTGGACGCCCACTGCCCAAACCATCCGTGAGCAGGTAACAAAAGCCGCCGCAAGCCCTTTCAATTCATTGTTGCTCAACTACTACCGCACTGGTGTTGATGCCATGGGTTGGCATGCTGATGATGAACCCGAATTAGATCCAGATGCATCGATTGCATCCTTAAGCCTTGGTGCCAGCCGCAGCTTTCGCTTTAAGGCCAAAACAAATAGCAAAATTAATTTCAGCTTGGAATTGCACCATGGCGACCTGTTGCTGATGGATCCGCCCACCCAAGATGGTTGGCTCCATGCCTTACCAAAACGGTTGCGGGTGCAAACCGCCAGGCTAAATCTCACATTTCGGGTGGTGCGTAATTAATCGGTTGGGGCATTGTTACCGGTGCCGGCGATGGGGCGCAGGCGGCCACCCGTTGGGCAACCACAGCGCCGATTACAACAATTGCTGGCGCCGCAAAATTTTGTTCTTCTGCGCTGCAAGCTAAATCCGCCAATGTGGCTATCAGTTGCTTTTGACCATTCACGGTGCCCTGCTGAATGATCGCCGCTGGGGTGGAAGCAGCTAAACCACCAGCCTGCAATTCATCACAAATCCGTTGCAGGTTATGGAGGCCCATATAGATAACTAAGCCATCACTGCAACGGGCTAGCCCACGCCAATCAACGCCGGGTCGAACCTTATCAATTTCCTCATGGCCCGTAACGAAGGTAACGGAGGAGCCGGCCTCGCGATGGGTAATTGGTATGCCCACATAGGCAGGCGCTGCGATGCCAGCGGTTACCCCTGGCACCACCTCCACCGCTACCCCTTGGCTTGCCAGGTAGGCAGCTTCCTCGCCACCACGGCCAAACAGGAAGGGATCACCGCCCTTAAGCCGCACCACACAACGGTGGCGGCCCGCTAATTGCACCAACAATTCATTTGTGGTGGGTTGCGGCACGGAGTGATAACCGCGACGTTTACCAACACCATGCACAACACAGGTTTCTGGCACCATTTCCAATAGTTCCAGGGGTACTAGGGAGTCGTGCACCAAAGCATCACAACGCTTAAGTAGCCGATGGGCCTTCATCGTTAACAATTCCGGATCACCGGGGCCAGCACCAACTAGATAAACGATGCCAGGTGGGGAAGTGGCGGTCATGGCAGGGAAAGAAGCTGCTCCATCAGCACCAAACGAAAACGGCTTTGTTGCAATAGGGGCGGCCACAGCTGCAAACCAGGGGGCCAATCAATTGCATTGAGTGCCTCACTAAGCCGATTAGCTGCCACAGCTAAGGGCACCAGCAAAAGATTTTGGCTTGGCTGAGTGTAAGCAGTCCAGGGGCTGCAGGGTGCACCGAGGCGTTGCTGCAAATATTGGGGATAACGCATTGCCAAAGCACCACTGAGGGGATGGTGCAGTAGCTGGGGTTGTAATCCCTGGCCTTTGGCTTCACTTAAAGCCTGGGCCAAGGCCCCCTGCCATTGGGGCCAAGCTCCGAGGAAGGGCAGGCGCCGCAGGGGCCAACCGCAGCTGCGCCAATGCTTTGCGATGGCGGGAAGATCAACCCGCACATGGTGGCCTGGCAATTGAAAAAGGGGCACCAGGGTGAGTGGTGCTGGCTCTAGGTGCTGGGCCTGGTCAGCGCTAGTGGCGGCGGTTAAACACTGCAAAATCACCCTGCAACCCCTCTGCCGCCGCAATTCAGCTGCAAGCAGCTCAAATTCACTTGGCACTTGACCGCCGGAGCGGCCATGCACCACGAGTAGGAGATCGGAGGGGGGAGCCGCCGCGCGGCGCCGAACCAGCCGTTGCTGCACCAATGGATCCAAATTTTTAGCTGCTAATGCCTTCAAACCCTGCCGTGACCAAGGCAAACGGGCGATTAAATCTACCGCCGTTGCCGCCAAAATTGGATCCATATCTACAGCTAATACCAACAAGCAATTGCGCAAGGGCCCAAGGGGCCAGGCCCCCAGCCCCCTAGCCACCCCCTCAAGGGCTGCCCGACGTAACAACAATGGTCCTGGCTGTAGAACTTGTTTGCGTAGAAATAGAAAATCTTGCTGGTTGCGTTGATATCCCAAAAGAGGCAAAAGCAATTGTTGTAATTGCTGGGAGGCATCGGGCCCAAGGGCATTACGAAGCAATTGAGCAGCGGCTGAACTGCGCTGATAACCAACCAAATCAGTGCAACTAATTAATTCAGCCTTTTGAAAATCTTGCTTGTCATCTGTTAGTTGAGCCAACCAAAGGGCGAATACTTCAAAAGCTTGGCTCTGGTTAAGTTTTGGCAGCATTGCTGCTAATTCATGGCGAAGCAAGGGCTGTTCACCTGCTTGGAGCTGTTGAAACCATTGCTGGGTTGTTAGCTCCTGGGAAAATTCCAGGCCGATGATTCAACCTCGCAAAACAGCGCCAAATTTCTCAACCAAAAGGGGCTTCAACTGATCTGCCAACTCAGTTAATGGAATCGCCTTGCCATAGAGCTCTGCCAGCTTTGGTGAGGCCCCCAAATCACCGCCTAGATAAACCTTAACTGCTTCTACCATTTCACCATTGTGCTTTGTTTTAGCGCCCATAAAACCGAGCTCACCCATGTAAGGCTGGCCGCAAGCATTGGCGCAGCCAGTCCAGTGGCTGCGTAGGGGGCGCTCTAACTGCAAAGTTAGCTCCAACTGTTCAAGTACTTTTTGAGCAGTTGATTTTGTTGGGATCATTGCAAAACTGCAATACTTGCTACCTGTGCAACTCACCGCCTCCGCCTGCAGGGGGCTGGGCTTGGGGCTAAAACGTAGTAATAGCGGTTCAGCAAGGAGCTGATCAAGTTTTTCATTGGGAATATTGGCTATCAATAAATTTTGCGCTTCTGTGAGGCGTATTTCTGAATTGCCGTAGGTGCGCGCCAAACGCGAAAGTTCAAACATTGAATCGGCATCAAGCCTACCCATGGGCACATGCAAGCCAAGCCAATGGAAATCCTTTTGAGCTTGCTGATTTACACCAAGGCAAGACCGGGGTGGTTGATCAACTAAATGACTGCCATCATGAACCTGCACAGGTTGACCGTAGGCATCTAACAACTGCTGCCGATAAATATCAAACCCAAGCCGATCAATTAAATACATTAAGCGGCTTTTATTTCGGGCCATGCGGTTACCATTTTCCTGGTAATGAAGCAACACAGCAAGGCTAAAACCAGCTAATTGCTCAGGCCGCAGCCACAGGCCAAGGGGTTTAGCTAGTTCATTGCGCTGGGCGGAAAAGAAACCACCAACCATAACGGTGAAACCCAATTCACCGGCATAAATAGAAGGCAGATAAGCAAGGTCGTTATGCAAAAGAAAACTATCTGCTGCACCGCCAACGGCCACATTGAACTTGCGGGGCAAATTACGCGGTCCATCAATTCCAAGTAACTCAGCCTGGATGGCATCCACCAATGGGCGGGTATCAATAAATTCATCGGGGTCGATGCCTGCAAGGGGATTGCCTGTGATGTTGCGGGGATTGTCGTGGCCCGATTGTTTACTGGTTAGCCCCACTGTCTGCAACTGAGCCAAAAGCGGCTGCATATCTTCAAGCAAAAGACCGCGCAATTGCAAATTCTGCCGAGTAGTTATATCAGCGCTTCCATGTTCACCACAACGATCTATGGCCTCGGCTAAAAGTTCAAGCTGGTGGCTATTAATAACGCCATTGGGTAAGCGTAGGCGCAACATGAATCGCCCTGGGGTTACGGGTCTAAAGAAGATCCCCAACCATTTCAAACGAATAGTTAGATCAGCTTCATCCAATTGCTGCCAGCCGGCATGGGCGAGTTGATCTAACTCAGCTTCAAGTTCCAAGCCACAACGCTCAGCCTTTGCCTGCTCAATTTTGCTTAATGCAGCAGCTGGCATGGCATTAATAAATCAACCTTGCCACTTTCTCTAGGAGTGCCCACCCGCTATGTGCCTTTTGCTACCGATTCGCCAACGCTTTGAATAGTGGCTAGTTTCACAAAACCTGTTGACCCTGGCTTCCAACCGCGGCTCCAGCCTCAACCCTGCCCAGCAGCGCTTTCGGGAATTGCTTGGCAAGGTGGGCAGCGGTGAGCACACCAGCAGTGGCCTAAGCCTTAGCGAAGCGGAAGAAGCCATGGACGCCATGCTTGATGGCGTTGCAACTGATGCTCAATTAGGAGCATTTCTGATCGCCCACCGCATACGCAGGCCTGAACCCCAGGAGCTGGCCGGGATGCTGCGCAGCTATCGCCGCCAAGGACCTGTGCTCAGCAGCCCTGGCCGCCGCGCCATTTGCTTTGGAGTGCCCTACGACGGTCGCAACCGCACTGCACCGCTGCTGCCCCTAACTGCCATTGGGCTTGTAGCTGCCGGTGAAACGGTGGTATTGAGCGGCGGCAACCCCATGCCTGTGAAATGGGGAATAACGCTGGCAGAGCTAATGAACTGCCTTGGGCTCCCCTGGGGGAACCTAATGCTTGACCAGGTGCAGCGATTGCTTCTTGAAGAAGGAATAGCCCTATGCCATCAACCCAATTTATTTCCAGCGGCAGAAAAGCTCACACCAATTCGCGACCAAATAGGCAAAAGGCCACCACTGGCAAGCCTCGAGCTGATCTGGACACCTCACCAAGGCAAACACCTCTTAATAACTGGCTATGTGCATCCACCAACGGAAGCAAGGGCGATAGCAGCTTTGTCTTTGGTGCAGGAAGATGATGTGGTTACGGTGAAAGGTCTGGAGGGATCAACGGATTTATCCCTTGGCCGAGCCTGCATCACTAGCCGTTCATACCAAGGCAAGCAGCAACGCCTGATCCTGCACCCGCGGGACCATGGATTTAAGGGAGCTGATCCAGCTTTTACCGATATGGAAACCTGGACGGAGCAAGCAATTACGGCTCTCGGAGGCAGTGGTCCTATGGCAGAGGCACTGCTTTGGAACCTCGGAGCAATGCTTTGGATCAGCGATAACCAGAAGGATTTAAACAGCGGCATTAAAAAAGCAAAGGAACTGCTCGAAAGCGGAGCGTTATTAAAACGCTTGGGGCAAATCCAAAAAGCTCTAACAGCTGTTCAACTATGAAAAAAACGGACCGCCATTGCCGCATTTTCAAATTTGAAGCTGAATTCAGCGATAACTTGCGCTGCATACCGATGGCAGTGCGGCGCAAACTTGATTTATGTGGCCGCAAGCTTCGCCTGCAGCACTGGCTTGAACTGGGAGACGAGCAAAAAATGGAATTGCTGAACTGGGGCGATAGCGAGCTGGAGCTCCACAAGCTCGCTGATCGGCTGAAGGAATCCTGCAACGAAATAAACAGAGCAATCCAGGAGGAATGGCAGCAAATAGACCGAGTACCTGGTTTGATCGAAGAGGCATGCCTAGCTTCTAAGCAGCCGGTGCCAAACCTGGGGCAATGGCAACAGCTTGATGAACTTGAGAGATTTGCACTGCTGAAGCTTTGCAGCCCAGGCCATAGTCATAGCAACAGTAAAAGCCGGGGGAATCTGCCCCTCGCCCTCGGCGAATTCCTCGAAAACAAAATTACCTAGGTGATCGGTAGCGATTCACACAATTTGGCGCCCTGCAACGTGGTGTTCTTATGGGGCGGTCAGCAGTTGCGCCGCCCAAAACACCCGGCTGCAGTTTTCCAGACTCCGGGCTCAAACCACATTTACCATTGCCATGGGTTATTTCACCCGCCGTTATTTCGTAGTTTCTACAGCTACTTCAGCAATTTCACTGTTGCTTTCGCCTCTGGTTGCGATCGCCGCACCGGGTAAACCTGAAACCACAGAAGTTGAATTGGGCTTCATTGCGCTAACGGATTCAGCTCCATTGATAATTGCCAAAGAGAAGGGTTTCTTTAATAAACAAGGAATGACCGGCGTTGAGCTGAAAAAACAAACATCATGGGCTGTTACACGGGATAACCTTGAACTGGGTGGTTCCAGAGGTGGTATCGACGGCGCTCACATCCTTACCCCAATGCCCTATCTGCTTTCAACAGGAGCAATAACCAAAAGCAAGCAACCCTTACCTATGCTGATTTTGGCAAGGCTAAATACCCAAGGCCAGGGAATCTCCAGCTCAAAAGAATTTCTAGATGAGAAACTAAAAGTGAAGGCTCCCAATCTAATTGAAACTGTAGATAAGAAAAATAAAACTGGCGATAAATTTAAAGCAGCGGTTACATTTCCAGGCGGTACCCACGATCTATGGATGCGCTATTGGATGGCAGCCAATGGAGTAGATCCCAATAAAAATGCCGATCTTGTGGTAATTCCTCCACCGCAAATGGTTGCAAATATGCAGAGTGGCACTATGGATGTATTTTGTGTTGGTGAGCCATGGAATGAAAGACTAGTTAATAAAAAACTAGGCTACACAATTACGCAAACAGGTGAGATTTGGAAAGAGCATCCAGAAAAAGCATTCACAATGAGAGCTGATTGGGTAAAGAAAAATCCAAACGCAAGCTTACGCTTGTTAATGGCTGTGCAACAAGCACAAAAATGGGCAGATAATCCAGCAAACGCAAAAGAATTAGCTGAGATTCTTTCGGAAGATAAGTATGTGAAAGCTAGCGTTGATGATTTACTGCCACGCCTGCAAGGAACCGTTGATTATGGTGATGGTCGCAAAGTAACAAATAGCCCATTCAAAATGTATTTCTGGAATAATAACGCCTCCTTTCCCTACAAAAGCCATGACGCCTGGTTTATTACCGAAAATATTCGCTGGGGGTATCTACCAAAAAATACAAATACCAATGCCCTTGTAAAACAAGTAAATCGTGCCGATCTATGGCGGGCTGCTGCAAAAGCAAATGGTTATGGCACAGGCCCAGCTAGTGATTCAAGGGGAGTGGAAGTGTTCTTTGATGGCGTAAAATTCAACCCAGCCAATCCACAAGCCTATTTAAATAGCTTAAAAATAAAGGCGCTTAAATAAGAGTTAATTAATAAAATATCCAGCCAAATAACAAAATAATTAAAAACCATCAGAGCACTACCAATGGTCTCCGCCTCAATCAAATCAAAGAAGCCTAGATCTTCACAACTAAAATGGCTTAACAGCCCAATCATCAAACAGATCAAAGCTCCAGTGTTATGTATCGGCGGAGTTCTATTGATATGGCAACTTTCATGCAGCCTGAGTAATAGCGATTTTCCAGGGCCAATCCAAGTAATAACACAAACTTGGAATCCCTATATAGTGAATCCTTTTTATGATGATGGCGGCACAGCAAAAGGCTTGGGTTGGCAAATATTAATATCGCTCCAAAGGGTGGCTTTAGGGTATAGCCTAGCGGCAATATTAGGTATTGCAGCCGGTTTAGCACTGGGTTTGAATAGTTTTATTAGGCGAGGCTTTGATCCGATTATTCAGGTGCTCCGCACGGTACCACCCTTGGCATGGCTACCGATTTCACTTCTGTTATTTCAACAGGCTGATGCAGCGGCAATATTTGTTATCTTTATTACGGCAATATGGCCAATTGTTATCAACACTGCAATGGGAATTAGAGAAATACCCCAAGATTATCGCAATGTTGCAAGGGTTTTACGGCTTAGGAAACGCAGCTTTTTGTGGGATATAGTTATACCTGCCACTGCACCATATGTATTTACTGGATTGCGCATATCAATCGGTCTTGCCTGGCTGGCAATTGTTGCAGCAGAAATGCTAAAAGCCGATGGCGGCATTGGTTTCTTTATATGGGATGCATATAACGCTGGTGGGGATTCAAGCACAAGTCAGATTATATTAGCAATCCTATATGTAGGAGTGGTGGGCTTAATCCTTGATCGAGGTGTTGCCTGGGTAGGCGAACGGGTAGGTGGTCCCCAAAGATAAATCAATGAGTTCTCCATTAATAAAGAACAAGCTTTTTAAAATTCCGAATCATTTGGAGGTATAGCAATGGCAAGTTTTCTACAACTTGATTCGGTTGAACAGCAGTTCACCAGGAGCGATGGCACAAGTTTCCAAGCATTAAGCACAATCAACCTAACGGTTGAAAAGGGGGAATTTATTTCGCTTGTAGGCCATTCTGGCTGTGGCAAATCAACACTATTAAATATACTTGCAGGCCTAAACAAGCCGAGCAAAGGTGGAGTAATTCTTGAAGGTCGTGAGGTAATTGAACCCGGCCCCGATCGAATGGTAGTTTTTCAGAACTATTCACTCTTGCCTTGGCGAAGTGTGCGAGCGAATGTAGCTTTAGCCCTTAGGGAAGTTAAAAGGAACCTGAGCCCTCAGCAAAGGCATGAACGTACGGAAGCTGCCCTTGCAATGGTTAACTTGGAATCGGTTGCTGATCGTATGCCAGGGGTGCTGTCTGGGGGCATGCGCCAAAGGGTTGCCATCGCAAGGGCCCTTGCATTAGAGCCAAAGTTACTTTTGCTTGATGAACCTTTTGGCGCCTTGGATGCCCTCACCCGCGGCCATCTGCAAGAGCAGTTAATGCAGCTCTGCCAAAACGCAAATATCACCACCGTAATGGTTACCCATTCCGTAGATGAAGCCTTGTTATTAAGTGATCGAGTTGTATTACTAACCAATGGTCCCAAAGCCCATGTGGGACGAATTGTTGCCGTGCCATTTGAGCGCCCCCGCTGCCGCAAAGGAGTTCTAAAAGATCCTAATTACTACTTGCTTCGTAATCAACTACTCGAATTCCTTCAAGACCAGCGCAAAATTTCTAAACGCAAAATCAGCCAACAAGCAAGCCCAACACCAATCAAGCTTGGCTATTTGCCGGGCTTGGATGCAGCAACAATGCTGGTAGCAAGAGAGCAGAAGCTCTTTGAAAAGCAGGGCCTTGAGGTAGAGCTATTGCGCTGTCAAAGTTGGGGCGAAATTGACGACATGTTGCGTTTAGAACGGCTTGATGGAGCCGCTTTAAGCGCTGCCCAACCACTCTCTATGGCCGCTGGCGCCGGGGCAGTATCAAGTACGCCACTGCCTATGGTTGTTACGCAAACCCTTAGCCGCAATGGCAATGCCCTTGTGATAGCTGAGCGATTATCAATTGATAGCAGCGATGCTCTATTGGAGTTATTGCATAAAGGAACAGAACTGCGAGTAGGGGTTCCGGATCGATTGTCAATGGCCGAATTGCTATTTCGCCATTGGCTAGCGCGCCATGGCATTGATCCAGAGCAAATCTACTGGCAAAGGCGCTCTCCATTAAATCTGCTTGCCGCCATGGAAGGAGGCTTAATTGATGCATTCGCGGCCGGCAAATTAAGGGCTTGTATTGCCAAATATCGAAAAACAGGATTGGTTGTGCTCACCGATGCAGAAATTTGGCCAAACCATGCGGAAAAAGTACTCGCTTTGCGGGAAGCCTGGGTAGATCACAACCACAACAGGGCAGTGGCCCTAAGTGCGGCGCTGCTTGAAGCAGCTGCCTACTGCGACACATCAGAAAACCGCAATCAAATTTTGGAAACACTTAGTGCACCTGAAGCATTTGGAGTTCACTTACTCGAGCCCATGCAAGCAGGTTTATTAAGTGATGAATTGGCTCCCAGCCTCAACCAAGCCACTTCACTATTGCGCTTCAATCGTTTCTTTCTAGGCCAGGCCTGCTACCCAGATCCGGCCGAGGGGCTATGGGTACTAACCCAACTAGCCCGCTGGGATATGGCCAATTTCCCAAGCCATAGGCAAGAATTGCTTGATCGGGTGTATGCGAGAAAAATATTTTTAGAAGCATGCGAAAAAGTTTCCATTCACGACCAAGAACCCACCCAAAGAACCTATGAACTCAGCGATGGCGAAATTTTCTCAATCGATAATCCCGAACAATATTGCGCCTCCCTTCCCTTCTCAGCGATCAGAGCCTAAATCAATGAACACATCAATTCAAGGCAACACTGCATCAATCACTTCAACAAAAAGCCAAGGCAGACTAGTTGAGTTCCGCAATTTAGCAAAAACTTTTAGTTCGGAGAATGGCAACATTGAAGTTCTGAAAAACGTAAACCTTACAGTGCAAGCAGGGGAGTTTATCTGTGTGATTGGTCATTCAGGCTGCGGCAAGAGCACCCTATTAAACACATTATCTGGCTTTGAAAAACCCAGTTCTGGCGAAGTTTTAGTAGGGGGAGAATCGGTGGAGAGTCCTGGGCCAGACCGCATGGTGGTGTTTCAAAACTATGCCCTACTGCCTTGGAAAACAGCACTAAATAATGTTGCTCTGGGGCTTTATGCCACCAGGGAAACCGAACAGAAAAAGGAATTGCTCAAAGAAGCACAAGAAATGCTTGAAACAGTGGGGCTTGGTGATGCTTTTAATCGCCACCCGGGAGAATTAAGTGGTGGCATGCGCCAAAGGGTAGCCATCGCCCGGGCGATGGCAATAAAGCCACCGGTTTTGATAATGGATGAGCCCTTTGGTGCCCTTGATCCAATAACAAAAGAGGAATTACAAGAGGAATTACTTGCCCTGTGGCGGCAACAACGCTGTACGGTTTTGATGATTACCCATGATATTGATGAAGCTTTATTTCTTGCAGATCGAGTTGTGATGCTAACCAACGGCCCCGCCGCAACCATCGGTGAAATACTTGATATCCCTTTTAGCCGCCCCCGGAATCGCGAATCATTACTACATGATGATCGCTATGGCGAACTACGAAATAGGGCCCTAGATTTTTTATATGAGGGCGTAAATTTAATTAAGAGCTAATATTTTTACAGCCGCAGCCTTTAGTTCGGGTTGTTTTGAGTGGGGGCATGCCAATTCATGCATAAGCCGATTTGCCTCACAGGGGTTCGGTTGAGCAGCACCCCAGTGCAATGGCAAGAACACAGTGCCTGGCCGAATCCCTGCCGTTATCTGCACCTTCACAGTTATCTGCCCCCGTCGCGAAGATACTTGAACCCAACTGCCATCAACCACTCCAGCTTGCTCTGCATCCTTAGGATTCAACTCAAGTAAAGCCTCCGGATGTTGTTGCATCAAACGGGGCACCAAACCAGTGCGAGTTAATGTATGCCAATGGCCAAGATATCTACCAACTGTGAGAATCAAAGGGTAACTATTGCAAGGCGGTTCCCCTAGGCCAAAGGGTGTATCCCACAACAAGCGTGCCTTTCCTGTAGCCGTTGCAAATTTCCCATCGGCATAAAGTCTTTCCAAGCCACCACCTGGTGCTGTTCCCAGGGGAAACGGCCACTGCTGCGGACCAAATTCTGCCAATAGGCCGTGAGTTATCCCAGATAAATCACACAATCTACCAGCGGTAATTGCCGCAAATTCGTCAAATACTTCACTGCTGTTGGCATAACTAAAAGCAGCTGTAAATCCCAAACGTTTGCCTAACTCAGCAAAGATAAGCCAATCAGCCATTGCCTGCCCCGGAGGCTGCCTAAATGCTTGGCATAGGGTGAGCCTTCGCTCCGAATTAGTCATTACCCCCTCCTTTTCACTCCATTGGGCAGCGGGCAAGATGAGATGGGCGAACTCAGCTGTTTCCGTACCCCCATAGGCTTCACTTAACACCACAAAGTCGCAGTTCCTAAGCGCCGCTCGCACGCGATCTAAAGAGGGCAAACTAACTAATGGATTGGTGGCTGCCACCCACCAAAGCCCCAATTCACCACGCTCCATTGCCTCAACCTGTTGCCACACATGGCGGCCAGGCTGAGCTGATATCGCCCCTGAAGTTAATCCCCAGTGCCTTTCCAAACTGGCGCGATCTTGCTCATTTGAAACTGCGCGATAACCGGGCAATAAATGACTCAGGCCTCCCGCTTCCCTACCTCCCATTGCATTCGGTTGACCGGTAAGCGAGAAAGGCCCTGCCCCCAAACGGCCGATTTGGCCAGTTAGCAAATGCAAATTCACGATTGCACTAACCGTTGCGCTGCCATCAACACTTTGATTCACCCCCATCGACCAAGCACTTAAAACAGCAGCACTTGTGCCCCATAATTCAGCCAACTTACCTAGATCTGCCTCGCAAATTCCGCAAAGATCAGCAACCCGTTGGGGGGTCCAGGGTGGCAAATGTTTGCTAAATTCGCTGTAACCCTCCGTTGCTAATTCAATAAAACCTTTATCAAGCCAATCCTTTTGCACTAATATGTGGGCTATCCCATGCAATAGGGCTAGATCACTACCGGGTTTAATCGCTAAATGTAGATCAGCAGCAATTGCAGTGGCGGTGCAACGGGGATCCACAACAACGATCTTTAAACCATCTGGATCACGGCGCTTACGCTTCAACAAGCGTTGCCATAACACCGGATGACAATCAGCAGTATTAGTGCCAATCAATAACACTAAATTAGCGTGATCTAAGTCGTTATAACAACATGGAGGGCCGTCGGAACCTAGGCTGCGGCTGTAACCTGCCACGGCTGAACTCATGCATAGCCGAGAATTTGCATCAAAGTGATTGCAGCCTAAATAACCTTTAAATAGTTTCTGGGCTAGGTAATAGTCTTCGGTTAAAAATTGACCCGAGCCATAAACCGCCAAACCATCGGCACCCCATTTTTCCAGCACCACTTTGATGCGTTGCACAAGCAATTCAAATGCCTGCTCCCAGCTGATCGCCTGCAAAGGCTGATCCAACTGCGCTCGCCATAGGGGCTGAGTAAGCCGATTTTGATCAAGGGTTGCCGCAACAGTGGCACCTTTTATGCATACTTGCCCCAGTGATGAGGGGTGGCTGCGGTCGCCGCGGACAGACCATTGAGGAGATATTGAACCAACTTTTGGCGCCAATAGTTCTAGGCCACAACCAACGCCGCAATAGGGGCATTGGGCTTGAGCTTTTCTAATCACCACTTACGATAGGGCAAGAATTTACCATTCATAGTTACCACTACCCGATCACCATTGGAATCTTCTAAACGATTTACAGTGAGGCTAAAATCAATAGCAGACATAATCCCATCCCCAAACTTTTCTTGAATTACATCTTTCAATGGCATGCCATAAACTTGCATAATCTCGTAGAAACGATAAAGCAACGGGTCGGTGGGAATTACCGGATCTAGTCCACCCTTAACAGGAAAAGCCATAAGTTCGCAACTCATTTCAATTGAATTATCGTTTTTATCTAAACCCAAAGCTTCAAGTAATGCTTTTGCCTCCTGCTCAGATGCAGTTGCCTGGCCATAGATCAAGCTTGCTACCCACACCTCATCAACACCTAACATTTCGCCTAAATCAGCAAAACTTAAGCCAAGATTGCGTTTAGCCGCCAGCAAAGTAACCGTGAGCTGGGTTTGGGCCATGGCACACCAGAGATGAATCGAATTAATCCTATGAATTCGGAAGAGCCATCCCGGCAGCCGTTGCTACAAAATCCACCCCTGCGTTGCTGCCTACTGAGCGGAGGCAGCAGCCGTCGCATGGGGCAAGACAAGGCCCTATTGGCTCACCCTGAGGGAGGCACTTGGTTGGAGCGCAGCCTGAAACTGCTCGCTCAATTGCAGGCGCCAATCACATTGTTCAGTTGTCATCAAGCCCACCTGGAAATGGGCTCAACTATGGAGCTGGTAACTGCAATTCCAGAAGATCCCCCCTGGGAGGGCCCCCTGTTAGCTCTTCATCGGTTGATGCAGATCCACCCGGAGCAAACGTTGCTGCTGTGCCCCGTAGACATGCCTTACCTAACCTTCGGGGCGATCAACAGCTTGCTAGAGGAAGCTAAGCCAAAGCCAAATTCACTTGTTTTGGCCCATGATGGTCAACAACTGCAACCCCTCCTTGGCGTTTATCCGAGCAACGCTGCCATTAGCAAGAACCTAAACCAAACCATAAATACTGGTGAACGCAGCCTTATGGCCTGGCTAAAACAATTATCTAAACTAGTTGTGCTGCTCGATGCAAAGGCAATTCGCAATATCAACTATTCATCAGAAAATCACAACCTATTATGAATCCTGGCAATTACACCAAATCATGAGTGGCGTTGCACAATCGCTACCGCTAATTTTCGGCCTGGAGCACAGGTTAAGGCCAAGGATTTGACCCTATGACCCAATTAGACCAACATTGCAGACCGATTGGAGTTTTACGACTATCCCTTACGGCCCTTTGCAACCTTGCTTGTCCCTACTGCCTTCCAGATAGCAAAGAGCCATTGGGTTTAATCAATCTTGAGCAGCGCTTAAAAATAGTGAAAGCTGCCGTTGAACTTGGTGTTCACAGCTTGCGGCTAACGGGCGGTGAGCCACTGTTATATCCAGACCTTGAGGAACTGATAACCGCAATCAATCCACTACGAAATCAAGGCTTGAGCGACATAGCGCTAACTAGCAACGGATTCCTACTAAATGGCGAGCGGGCCCATCGCCTGCGCAAGGCAGGATTAAATCGGATCAGCCTTAGCCTTGATGGAACCACACCAGATTCAGTGGCTCGCATGGCTGGGATTAAACATGGCGAATTACATCTGGCCCAGGTGTTGGCAGCCATTGACCATGCCCGTTCAGCAGGCTTTGATCCAGCCAAAGGTGACCTAAAACTAAATGCTGTAATTGAAAAGGGAAAAAATGACAACCAATTGCTACCCCTGGCAGAATTAGCAAGAAACGAAGGTATTGAACTACGTCTTATTGAATACATGGATGTGGGTAACCGCAACGGCTGGCAGCCAGAAGCTGTTTTAACAAGTGCTGAAATGATTGCGGTTATAAATAAGCAATGGACCCTTGAACCACTTAAAAGGAAATCAGCCACCACAGCAAAGCGATGGAAATATACAGATGGCAAGGGCTATTTGGCAACTATAGCTTCTATTAGTGAACCTTTTTGCGGCGATTGCAACCGGCTTCGGGTAACTGCAAATGGCATTGCTTACACCTGTTTATTTGCAAGCCAAAATAGTGGCTTAGATTTACGTGATTACCTACAAGCAAACAGTTGTTCCGGCGACCTTAAAGAAGCAATTGGCAAACTTTGGGGTAATCGAAGCGATCGCTACAGCGAACAACGGGAGCAACAACTTAAAAGTGGTAGCCGTAAAGCACCAGCTGAGATGGCATTACTTGGTGGCTAATATAAGCTATTTAACTATACCAATGAATTCCCAAAAGCTTACAACCAGCAATAGCTAATACTAGCGCTAACGCATAACGAATCCATTTTACCGGCAAATAGGAGCTGCCTAAGCGCGATCCAATTGCCCCTGAAATAAAAACTACTGGAAGCCACAGAAGCATGGGTCCACGCAGCAACTCAGCGGCCGCAGTTGGCTTTGAAAGCAGCAAACCGGCAAAGCCAGCCAAGGAGTTAAGCAAAACAAATAAAACTGATACCGCTGCTGCTCCGCGGGTATTGCACCAACGGGTAAACAGTAATAGTGGCGTAAGAAATATGCCACCCCCAGTGCCTGTAAAACCCGCCAACAGGCCAAGTAATCCCCCAGCTAAAAACAATAATGGCAACCGCACATGTTTCAAATTGATAGGATCTTTTGGCTTTTCAACTAAACACAAGCCAGATAGCAAAAGAATAACACCAACAATTTTCTCAAACCATAATCCAGGCAAATTCAATGAGCCACCAATAAATGCAGCAGGAATACTGAGGCCATATAGGGCAGCAAACTTAGGTTCCGGGAAATGGCCAGCCCTTAAAAAATTCCAACAACCAACAGACGCAACTGCTATATTTAAAATAAGTGCAAGTGGTTTGATTAGTGTTGCTGAATAATTCGCTAAGGCAAATATAGCTATGTACCCCGTAGCACCCCCATGACCTACAGAAGCATAGAGGAAAGCAATGATGGCTAAAGCAAATGCAACTGCCATTAATGCTCAAGTAGCCGCGGCAGCAATTGAACCAAATTACAGGGCCTGGTATTTAGATCAAGCTGGGCAGCAATCAAGCGATCCCAGGCGGTAGTTACGGCATCAAGGGAACCGGGTAAAACAAAAATAAATGTGCCATTAGCAACACCTGCAACACACCTGCTTTGCAAACTACTAGTGCCTATAGTTTCAAAAGATAAAACCCTAAATAATTCACCAAAGCCATCAATTTTTTTATCAAGTAGTGGTATTACTGCCTCTGGAGTGCCATCACGCCCTGTTAAACCCGTGCCACCATTAGTAATAATAACTTGCACATCTTCATCAGCTATCCATCGGCTTACTACTGAGCGGATTTGGTAGCAATTATCAGGCGCCATGCAACGCTCAATTAGTTGATGGCCAGCCACCTCAAGGCGCTGCTGCAACAAATTACCGCTCTGATCATCTGCCAAACTACGGGTATCTGAAACCGTGAGTAGGGCAATGGCAAGGGCCATAGTTTTCCGGAAGCTGCAGCCATCCTGATGCACCCCATGGCAACTGATCAAATAAAAGTTTTGTTATTTGCTCGCCTAAGCGAACAAGCTGGCTGGCGGGAGCAAAATCTGCCCATCAGCAAACACTCCACTCCAGAAGCGATATGGCAGCAGTTAAAACTTGGGCCGCCTGGGGTTATGCCGGCCCAAGTGCGGATTGCCATCAATCAACAATTTGCTGCGCTTGATACGCCACTACATCCCGGCGATGAACTGGCCTTTATGCCAGCCATCAGTGGCGGCTAATCCCGTTATCTCAAATCCATGGCAGCTTTGAAGATCAACCTACGCAACGAGCGCTTTGAACCTCTTTTAGTGCTTGAGCAATGGCACCAAGTTCGCGCTGAGCAAGGGGAGTGCCCTGGGGCAGCCGAATGCATCTTCATCGGTCGCATGCGACCAAAGGCAAGCGATGGTTCGCCATTGGTTGCACTGGAATTAGAGCACTACCCAGGCATGAGCGAACAACAATTGCTGTTGCTATCAAGCAACTGTTGCAACCGCCATGGCGTTAACTCAGCCCTAGTCCAGCACCGTATTGGCAAGGTCTTGCCCCATGAAGCGATTGTGTTGATAGCCATCTGTGCAAATCAGCGGGGCGAAGCCCAACGCTGTTGCCAAGAATTATTGGAGGCGTTGAAACATGAAGCACCGTTTTGGAAGCGCGAATGGCGCGCCGATGGCAGTGCTGAATGGATTAATGGCAACACGCCCTTCTAAATAGAAAAATCACACAAGCTTGTGAATTCAGAAAATCGGCAGCCGCAGCAGCTGGGCCCAAAGCTTGCTGCCAGAGGGAATATCTGCAAGCTCAGCTGGTATTTCAAGCAATAGATCAGCGCCTACCAATGAACTAATCCGTGAAGATGCTTGGCTGCCCTCAACTAAAGCCCACAAGTTACCCTCGGAATCAAACTCCAACTTTGCCCTGGCAAGTTCAGGCCTACCAGCGTTTCGCCTTAACTGATGGGCCAAACGAACCTGCAGCCTTGGCAGGAGTTGCACATCTGAACCCTCCAGCTGCTGCAGGGCTGGCCACAGTAATTGGAGGGCGGTAACGGCAGCTGCCACCGGATTGCCTGGCAAGCCAAAAAATGGCACCAACTTGTTAGCAGCACTAAGGGTGCCAAAGGCAAAAGGACGCCCAGGTTTAAGGAAAAGCTTCCAAAAAGCCACCTCCCCTAGCTCACTTAAAAGCGGCCTTATCCAATCGCTGTCACCAGCGGAAACTCCACCAGTGCTCACAACTAAATCACAACTAGCAGCAAGATCTAAAAGAGCGGTGCGCAATGCATCGGGATGATCTGGCACAACCTGCGATATGGCAACTCCATAGCCAAGGCGTTCTAACAATGCAGTTAACAATGTGCTGTTTGATTCCCAGATAGCACCAGGCCAGCGATCTTCCCCCAAGGCCACCAACTCATCACCACTAACTAGTAGCCCTAGTTGCGGTTTGGCTCTCACGGTTAATTCAGCTATGCCGGCACTTGCCAAAAGGGCCAAATGTGCAACGCCCAAACGCACCCCAGCCGCAACTAAAAGCTCCCCTGCTGCTACATCTCCATCAGCAGCTCGAATCCATTGGCTTTGACTGGCCTCAGCAACTAGTTCCAAGTTGATGCCATCAGGGCTGCACTGCACCAACTCTTGGGGTAGAACCCGCTGGGCTCCAGCCGGCAAGGGAGCACCGGTGAGTATGCGCACAGCTTCTGCGGGTATCAGTTGCTGGCCATAGGGGGCTCCCGGTGCTGAACGGCCAACTAATTTCCAGGTTGTACCAATTACAGGCGGACTTGGATCGCCAATGGCGTAGCCATCCATGATTGAAGCCGCAAAACCGGGCAATGCTTCTGCGGCATGAACACCTTGGGCACTCACCCTTGCAAAACAAGCAGCTAATGGCAATTCAATAGTTGCCGTTATCGGTGCAATCCGCTCAAGAATTTTGCGCCTGGCTTCGTTAAGGGGTAAACCTTCCCGGGGAAAAGGTTCAGTCATTCACACTTGGATGCCGCCAGGCACCATGGCGACCGCCTTCCTTACTTAGCACCCGCACCCCACTAATTGTCATGGCTGGATCTAATGCCTTAACCATGTCGTAGAGAGTGAGTAAACCCACCTGCACTGCAGTGAGGGCCTCCATTTCCACACCAGTAGTGCCGGTGCAGCTGGCTACAACTTCAATCCGCAGGCCAGCGCCATCTTCTGCAGGATTTATTGCCACCTCGATACCGGTTAATGCAATGGGGTGACAAAGAGGTATCAATTCCCAAGTGCGTTTAGCGGCTTGAATCGCTGCCACCCGGGCCACCGCTAACACATCACCCTTTTTTGTTTTGCCAGCAATTACAAGCTGCACCAACTCAGGTGCCATGCCTATGAAACCCTCCGCTGTTGCCGTGCGGCAACTACTAAGGCGGTTGCTTATATCAACCATGTGCACCTCACCAGCTGCATTCAAATGCGATAGTTCGCCCATTAGTAATGACCTATACTAGTCATAAGTGTTAGGAAAATAGTGTACTCTACCATAAATCAAACCAATCCAAGAAATACTCAGAATAAAAATACAAGCTGCATCAACGCACTGGTGGATGGAGCAGCAGCCTCCTTTTTGCCAACTAACGGCAAAACCGTGATAGACGGCGTAAGATATACATTACCTGCTAAATGCAATTGGGCGTAAGCCTGAACCATCAACTCAGAATCATTTAATTGATCATAAAGAAAAGCCTGATTATTAATCTTTGCCCAAGAGGCTCCAAGACCAAAGGAATCTAAAGGCCTTGATTTCATCGGAGCAAATATAGATAAGCCTCCACCTATAGAGCTTGTAAAAAGGTTTGTGTTAGCAGGGCTCCAGCCGAGTTGAAGAAATCCAGATATACCACTCCCGTCCTTGGGATATCTAAAATTAATTAACCTTTGCTGGGCAATTAGATAGGTTCCATAAGCATTGGTTTCATTAAGGCAACTGACAGTACTTTTTTCTGAACAAATGCTTAGCGGCCCCCCCTGGCGCCAAAGACCGATACCCATGGCCCCCGGCTTTAATTTTGAACCGATTCTCCAGGTTGAGCCAAGCTCTCCAATCAAAAATAATGAACCAGATAAGCTTGGCAAAGCCATACCCGTTTGCATAGCTGGGGAGATGCCGCTTCCACCACGCCCATCAAAAATACCAAATTTCAAATAACTAGATTTATTCCATATTTTTGGGTTTATGTTAATCGATGCGCCCAATGCAGAATTGGGATATCCAGGCAATCGCCCCAAAAGAACAGGCATAGCGTAAGGAGGAGTATAAGTTAAAGATGTAATTGCTGGCAAAGAGTACAAAGACTTTTTATTTACAGCTATAGGTATAACAACATTAGCAAAATCAATACTTGGGATTAGCTTGCCGAACAACAAAGTAGCTTGATCATCGAACAAAGATTGAGCAAAAACATAATCATATAATTCAGTTCGATCAAAAGGAGGAGGGGTAAGAGTACTATTAGATCCCTGCAAACTACCTGAGCGATAGGAGGCCTTATTTGCATTAACCTGAAGGGCCTGTACCCACACCCTTGCCCCCTTCCATCCCACAAATTTCTCTAGATCAAGATGAAGATTAAGTAAAATTTGTTGTGCAAGGCCAGGATCATTTTCAACATTCAAACCGCCACCGAGTTGAGCAGAAGCATTACCCAACCAAATACCGCCCAATCGCCAAGCTGAATCAGCTGGAATTCCAAGCCATTCTCCCAATTCACCAGTACCCGGAATTGCCTCAACCCTTGCGGGGCTGCCCGATAATCCCAAACTAGAAAGATCGATCAAACTAGAATTAGGGCCTTGATCATTTGGCTGGGCTCGAGCAAAGCTTGCCGCAAATATTTCAAAAAAGGATAATATTGTAACTAACGTGCAATTTAATACGCTCGCCCCGCAAAAATATCTACTTGTATTAGCCATCACTTCAAACAGGAGCAACCCACATATCCTAATCAATACCCAATCACATTCAAGCAAGGAATCTGCAGAAAACATAAAGCCTGGGATAGCAGCCGGACTTTTTAGCTAAAGTAAATGAATATCAATTGAATCCACAGATGAACAGTCTAAGTACTAATTCAGTTAATTCTCCCGTAGCCCACTGTTCATCTATTTTTCACCTAATAGATGATCCCAGGCTCACAAAAGATTCCTACGTTTTTATTGATAATGGCATGCTTGTTGTTGAAAATGGAATAATAATTGCAGTCGGAGAAAGAAATGAAATTGAACCAACACTAGCTGTTGATTGCATAATAGTTGAGCATCCAAATACAATTATCACCCCGGGTTTCTTTGATTTACACATTCATTTTCCACAACTAACAACAGTTGCTTTCTATGGAGAACAGCTTCTCGGCTGGTTGAATGGCATTATTCCAGAAGAAGAGATTTACAAGAATCCTGAAATCGCTGCGGAGCGTGCAAAAATATTTTTAAAAGAAACCCTCAGGGCTGGAACAACCACCATGTGCGCCTATGGTTCATGGGCAAAGGAATCCGTTGATGCATTATTCAGCGAAGCGGAACGGTTAAATCTTCGCCTAATTGCTGGCAAGGTGATGGCTGATCGCAATATGCCTGATGGCATATCGATCACCAACCCAAAAGATGATTACGAGCATTCAAGCGAACTTATTGAAAAATGGCACGGACGGGCCAGGCTTGCCTATGCAGTAACGCCTCGCTTTGCAATAAGTTGCACCCCAGAGGATTTAAAAGTAGCAGGGAATCTAATGAAAGAAAATCCAGGAATCTATATGCAAACCCATCTTAGCGAAAATCCAAAAGAAATAAGTTTTACTTTAGAACTATTCCCAGGGCGTAAAAGCTATCTTGATGTTTATGATCACTATGGGCTTGTTAATGAACGCAGTATATTTGGCCATTGCATTCATCTCGATGACGATGACTTCAAAAGAGTCAGTGAAACTGGAGCTGTATTATGTCCAAACCCTCCCTCAAACATGTTTCTAGGTAGTGGTTTATTCAAATTTGAAAAGGCTAAAGAATACGGCATTAGAATGGGAATGGGGACAGACTTTGGAGCGGGGAATACCTTTTCAATGCTTCAATCTATGGAAAATGCCTACAAAACTGCCCAGCTTCAAGGCTATTCCCTTTCACCATTTGAAGCCTTCTACCATGCCACTCTTGGCGGTGCTAGAGCACTTTCTATAGATAATAAAGTGGGCAATTTTGAAATTGGTAAAGAAGCTGATTTTGTTGTGCTGGATGCTTGCTGCACCCCATTTATTTCGTGGAGAATGGAACATGCCAAAACACCTCTGGAAAAGTTATTTGTTTTAATGATGCTTGGTGATGATAGGGCTGTTAAGCATACATACGTTTATGGAAACCCAGTGCATTCCCGCGACAGCTGAAATGACAAATACTAATCAACCAGATGGTTTATTTATTTACACCATCAAAAATGATATTGCTCAAGCTAAACTGGAAGGTTTCAAATCACTGCAGAATAACTTGGATCAAGCAGCAAGAGAATTTGAAGGCTATTTAGGCCAAGAGCTAACCTATGAACAAAGCGATCAAGGTTTAATTTGCATAGTAAAAATTAGATTTACAAGTTTGGAGCTATGCTTAGCTTGGTTAGATAGCAGAATTCGAAGAAAATTATTGAGTGAGGCTGAGGCAAGTATGGGATATGAGTACAAATCTGCTATTGATCGCAAATCATTTGACCAATGGATCTCCACTAAGTCAAGCAAAAAAATATCTACCTGGAAAATAAACCTACTTGTTTGGCTCGCACTGTATCCATCGGTAATGCTGTTGATTATTATCAGTAAATCAACCATTGGGCAACTCAGCTTGCCATTAAATATGTTAATTAGCAATGCTATAACAGTTGCCTTAACCGGCTGGTTTTTTGTTCCCTGGTTGAGCAACATCTATCAACCGTGGCTCGAAGGTGAATCAAAGCGCTTTGAAATTTTAGGCACTATTTCTATATTAATACTACTATGGATATCATATGTTATTTTCACAGCTATTCTCAAATAATATCTAGCTCGCCCATTGCAAAGCAGCAACTAACATTGCATTAGGTGCAAGTACTCCATTATTTGTTTGTGCTAAATCAAGGCAATTATTAACGATTAAAAAAGCATCACCTCCCGCAGGCCCTAAGGCATAGGCGGCTGGAATCCAAACCCCTGCAGTATTTGCAGCTGCCAATAAAATCCTGCTTACGCTTGCAACAGCGGTGGGCTGCAAATAAACCAGCGCTGGAACGCTATTATCAGGCTGAATATTTCGATAGAAGCTACTTTCTAGGCCCTCCACGGGCTCAAGCCTATTTAAAAAAGATGGCGACCCATAAGCCGAACAATTTGGACCGCTATCGGCACATTGAGCCATACTTCCATCTGTTTTAACAGCAATCTCGGCCCGCTTCCAGTTTGCCGGTAAGCGCATAGTTTTCTTCGCCATGCGCTTCTGTAACTGATCAGGAGTAACAGCCATTAAAGCTTGCGTTTCTGCCTGATCGATCAAGATGGTGAGAGTTTGCTGAGCTTGAAGAAATTGGGCTGCATTTTTAGTGGGATCAGGCACACTGAAATGGCCTTGGCGATCACGAAATGATGGTATTAAAGCTGCTATTCCCTCCGGACTGGAAAAGCTCGTTTCCAAACCGGTAAACGAACCATTGGCAAATGCCGCTGTTGGTGTTAACAACAGTAGCGTTATAACCAATAACGAGCTTATATAAGACAACATAAACACAATCCCACGTTGTAATGCTCAATATTTTAGCAGAATCAACCCCTGCCTCCAATTGCCAGCCCGCAAAGACATATCGCGACATCACTAATACATCAACTGGCGAAGCTCTGCTTTAAAGTTGAAAAATGCCAAGCATCAACAGTGCAAATCCAGGCCATGACAGCTTTATGGCCATGGCGATTGCAGCAATGCAGCGCACAGCATTAGAGGAACGCAGCGGCGAACCATTTGGAGCAGTTGTTGTTAGAAAAAACGAGTTAATTGCTGTTGCTGGCAATACAGCAAAGCTGAAACATTACTAACAAGCTGAATCTTTCGATATAAGCTTCTCTCTATGCCGTAGGGTGCTTATACTTTAATCCATGCGCTTTTGTAGCTAATTGGAGGTAAGCGCCTTAAATGCCTGCGTTTCTGCCTGATCGATCTCACTGGTATTAAAGCTGCTATTCCCTCCCCGCTGGAAAAGCTCGTTTCCAAACCGGTAAACGAACCATTGGCAAATGCCGCTGCTGGAGTTAGCTAGAGCAGAATACTGAAAACCACCGAAATCAGATTAACTACAAAAAACCATCGGCTCAATGATTGATTCAGTAAATCACCAGAAACAACCCCTGCCGCCAATCGCTGGCTTGGAAGCTGAGCTGTTGGCCTTGATGCAACAACCCGGTCAGGTAGCTGCACCTTATTCGAATTTAAAACTTGAACAGCTGCAATCCGCATTTGCCTGTGCTTTGCACATGCATCAACCAACGATTCCAGCCGCTGCTGATGGGGAGCTGATCTCCCATTTGCAATATATGTTTGAGCACCGGGAAGAGGGCGATAACCACAATGCCGAGCCCTTTGCCCAGTGCTACAAACGCATGGCAGAGATCATCCCAAACCTGATCAATGAGGGTTGCAACCCACGGATCATGTTGGATTACTCGGGCACGCTGCTTTGGGGCTTTAGCCAAATGGGCCGCCAAGACATCCTTGCTGCACTAAAAAAACTTGCCTGTGATCCAACCCTGTATACCCATGTGGAGTGGCTTGGCAGTTTCTGGAGCCATGCCGTTGCACCATCAACGCCAATTCCCGACCTAAAACTACAAATCCAAGCCTGGCAACATCAATTCGCCAACCTATTTGGCCAGGAGGCCCTGCAACGGGTGAGGGGTTTTTCACCACCTGAAATGCATCTGCCAAACAATCCAGATACCCTTTATGCCCTTGTAAGTGCCCTGCGTGAATGCGGTTATCGCTGGCTGCTGGTGCAGGAACATAGCGTTGAAAATCTTGATGGCAGCAGCCTTAGCCAAGCGCAAAAATTAATCCCAAATCAGCTTGTGGCCCGCAACAGCCAAGGTGAAACCACATCGATCATCGCCTTAATCAAAACCCAAGGCTCTGATACCAAATTAGTGGCTCAAATGCAGCCTTACCACGAAGCACTTGGCTTAACAAGGCAACAACTTGGCACAACCACTATTCCAGCTTTAGTGAGTCAAATTGCTGATGGTGAAAATGGTGGTGTGATGATGAATGAATTTCCACCCGCCTTTATTCAGGCCCATCGCACGATCGCCAATAGATCAACAACGCCAACAGCAACTGCTCAAACAGTAGCCATCAATGGCACAGAGTATCTAGAATTAATTGCCAACTCTGGTGTTAATCCAGCTGAATTCCCTGCCATACAAGCCATAGGTCAACACAGCTTCAGGGCTGGCGATACAACTATTTCAATGGAAGGTGCCTCCTGGACCAACAACATCAGCTGGGTGGAGGGTTATGAAGGGATTCTTGAACCCATGCAACAGCTCAGCGCCCGCTTTCATCAAATATTTGATCCGCTGGTGGCTAATGATCCAGCGGTAACAAAAAGCGCCCGTTATCAAGAGGCGCTTTTACATGTGCTGCTACTAGAAACCAGCTGCTTTCGCTATTGGGGCCACGGCACCTGGACCGATTACGCCAAAACAATTCAACAACGGGGTGAAGCTCTGCTTTAAAGTTGAAACATGCCAAGCATCAACAGTGCAAATCCAAGCCATGCCAGCTTTATGGCGATGGCGATTGCTGCGATGCAACGCACGGCATTAGAGGAACGTAGCGGTGAACCATTTGGCGCTGTAGTTGTTAAAAATAATCAGCTAGTTGCCGTTGCTGGCAATAGTGTTTACCGCGATAAAGATCCCACTGCCCATGCGGAAATCAATGCTATCCGCGCCGCTTGCAAAGCCATAGGCAGTTGGGATTTAAGTGATTGTGTTCTTTATACAAGTTGTCAATGTTGCCCAATGTGCTATTCAGCTGCGGCATGGGCTGGCATAAAAAAGATTTACTACGCGGCCGGTTGGGATGATTACAACGACATCTACGACGATCAAGCAATCGGCCATGATCTACAACAACCAGATAAATCAAAGGCCCTGGCACCAGAGCAATTAATGCGGCTTGATGCCGTTGCCGTGTGGCAGGCGGTGCGGCTAGATAGGGGAATTACAACTACTCCGGCGCGGCCGCCAAACGTTTGAGATAAGCCGCATTGCTACCGGCATTAATCCAGCCTGTGGCAATTGTTTTGCTGTGCTGATGATCCACTCGGCCGCGGTGAATATGGGAAACACCAGCAGGAAAAATCAATAATTTGCCCCGTTCTGCTGCTTCGTGGTGGTTTTGCCAATGGAATTCAGTGCCACCCTCCGGGAGATCATTGCAATAAAGAATCCAGGCCAACACACGATGCACCGGTTCGGTGGCCTCTGGGCTGATGGTCCAATCGCAATGCCATGCCTTAAAACCTTCGCCTGGGGCGTAATGCTGCAGATTAAAAATCGGATTTACAAATAATTGTTGTTCCGGGCAGCATTGCTGCAATAGCGGCAGCTCTTCCAGGTAGCGATTGAGGCCTGCTGTTACACCACGCAGAATTACATCGGCCAAGGCAAAGGCTTCCGGATCACTGCGATCAATCGCCACCAGGCTGATATCAGTTGAACTCTTGGCAGGTTCCGCTCCCGCTTCACTGCCTGGGCCAAAGGCCACACCTGGGGTGTGCAGATCAGGGCGCCGCTCAAAAAAACGGATCACCCCATCGGCTATGGCTTCATAACCAGCATTGCGATAGGCGGCGATCAAACGCATATTTTCAAATTAAGGCTGGCTGGTGGTGAACACTAGTTGCATCAACCGCAGGGCCCGCTCCCCATGAAACGTCCGTCCACGCTGCTTTGCGTGTTTGTGACGCTGCTAAACGATCGGGTTGGTGAAAGCCTGGTTTTTCCGCTGCTGCCCTTCCTGCTCGCTGGCTTTACCAGCAGTGGCACCACCTTGGGCCTACTGGCGGGCAGCTATGCCCTAGCCCAATTTTTAGCTACCCCATTAATCGGTGCCCTCAGCGATCGCTTTGGTAGGAGGCCCGTGATCGCTTGCTGCGTAGCCGGCACGGTGTTGGGCTTGGCTTTATTTGCGATCACCCTGGAAATCCCCTGGCCCCAGGCCAGCGCTTGGCCCTTGGTTTTACTGTTTAGCGGCCGCCTGCTGGATGGCTTCAGCGGTGGCACCGCCGCCAGTGCCGGAGCGGTGCTTGCTGATATCAGCAGCCCTGAAAATCGAGCCAAGGCATTTGGCTTAATCGGTGTTGCCTTTGGCCTGGGCTTCATTCTTGGGCCTGCCTTAGCCGGGGTATTAAGCCGCTGGAGCGTTACTTTGCCGGTGTGGATAGCGGTGGCGATTGCCGCGATCAATCTGGTGTTGGTGTTGCTATTGCTGCCGGAAACGCACCCAGCCGAGCAGCGGCGGGCCCTACCGCGCAAACGGGCTTTAAATCCCTTTGCCCAGCTGGCGAAAGTATTTGCTAATCCAAAAGTAGGCAGCCTGTGCCTTGGTTTCTTTTTGTTTTTTCTTGCCTTTAATGGTTTTACAGCGGTGCTGGTGTTGTTTTTTAAACAGGTATTTGGTTGGGGACCTGGGCCGGCCACCACTGCGTTTTTAATTGTTGGGGTGGTGGCAACGGTGGTGCAAGGGGGATTAATTGGTCCGTTGGTAACAAGATTTGGTGAGCAGCGTTTAACACTATTTGGCCTTGGCTTGGTGGTGGTTGGCTGCCTGTTAATCCCTGGGGCACCGATCACAAATGCCAAACCGGTGGTTTTTAGTGCCGTTGCGCTTTTAGCGATGGGCACTGGTCTTGTTACCCCCTGCTTGCGCAGCTTGGTTTCCAGGCGCCTTGATGGCGATGGCCAAGGCGCAGCCCTAGGCAGTTTGCAGGGATTGCAAAGCCTTGGCAGTTTCCTTGGCCCACCAATGATGGGGTTGGCCTATGAGCAATTGGGTTTTAGTAGCCCATTTCTATTGGCGGCAGCACTGCTATTGGGGGTGTGTTTTCTCACTGCTAACGGAACCCTTAATCAAGCCAGCTAGTGTCGCGCCAGTGGCTTCTGTTCATTCCATGGCCTCAGCTGTTCTTGCCCCAGAGCTCTACTTAAACCGTGAACTGGCTTGGGTTGATTTCAACCAACGGGTGTTAGCCCAGGCCCTTGATGGCCGCACGCCATTGCTTGAGCAAGCAAAATTCAGCGCCATCTTCAGCAACAACCTCGATGAATTTTTCATGGTGCGGGTTGCATCACTGAAATCACAGGTGGAGGCGGGTATCACCAGCTTGAGCATTGATGGGCTAACACCCCTGCAACAACTGCAAGCAATTCAAGCCAAATTACGGCCGGTATTAGAACAACAGCAGCAGCATTACCGCGGCGAACTAAAGCCAAAACTGGCTGAATATGGCGTTTATGTGCTGGATTATCCGCAATTAAATGCTGGCCAAAGGGAATGGTTAAACAACCATTTCCGCACTGCTATTTTCCCGGTGCTCACACCCCTGGCCGTGGATCCAGCCCATCCATTTCCGTTTATTAGCAATCTGAGCCTCAATATCGCCGCCTTAATTAGGGATCCTGAAACGGGTGAACAACAATTTGCGCGGGTGAAGGTGCCACAAAAAAACCTACCGCGATTTATCAAATTACCGCTTGAGCTAGCTCAGCAGGAAACGCCAGCCCTCTACAGCGCCGTTCCGCTTGAGCAGGTGGTGGCATTTAATTTGGCGCTGCTATTTCCTGGCATGACTATTGAAGGGCACTATTTCTTCCGTGTTACCCGCGATGCCGACCTCGAGCTGCGGGAGCTAGAGGCCGATGATTTGATGATTGCCCTACAGGAAGGCCTGCGCAAACGACGCATGGGCGGTGAAGTGGTGCGCTTGGAGGTGGCAGATGAAATGCCCCAAGACGTGGTGGATTTATTGATGGAAGGCATGGCTGTTGAAGCAGAAGACCTGTATCGAATTAACGGCCCCTTGGGTTTAGATGATCTTTTTGCCCTTACCGGGGTGCCGCTACCCCAATTCAAAGACAGCCCCCAACTAGCCAGGATCGCAGCACCACTAGCCAGGGCCCAAAAGGCATTGCTTGCCGATGGCTCAATTAAGCCAGAGGAATTTGAAAGCGTATTTGATGTGCTCAAGCGGGGTGATGTGCTGCTGCATCACCCCTACGACCTATTCAGTTCGTCGGTGGAGGAATTCATTGGCCAGGCCGCTGATGACCCCGATGTATTAGCGATCAAGATGACGCTTTATCGGGTATCTAAAGAT
Source organism: Synechococcus lacustris Maggiore-St4-Slac (assembly GCF_024345595.1). NCBI lineage: Bacteria > Bacillati > Cyanobacteriota > Cyanophyceae > Synechococcales > Synechococcaceae > Synechococcus > Synechococcus lacustris. The sequence goes on from NZ_JAGQBK010000003.1 coordinate 62,442, forward strand.
TCAAAGGTAATTAGTTCGCTGATTACAGCTGCTGAAAATGGCAAACAGGTGATGGCACTGGTGGAATTAAAAGCCCGTTTTGATGAAGAGAACAATATCCAATGGGCAAGGCAACTGGAAAATGCAGGCGTGCATGTGGTTTATGGCGTAATCGGCCTAAAAACCCACACCAAGGTCACCCTGGTGCTGCGGCGTGAAAAGGATGAACTGCGCTCCTATGTGCATGTGGGCACCGGCAACTACAACTCAAAAACCTCAAGGCTCTACACCGATGTGGGTTTACTTAGTGCCAGGCCTGAATTAGGCCAAGATCTAGTAGAACTTTTCAATTACTTAACCGGTTTTTCAAAACAACAAAGCTTCCGAAAGTTGCTGGTGGCACCAGTTACTTTGCGGGCAGGTATGGAGGCATTGATCCAAAGGGAAATCGAGCATGCCAAAGCCGGGGCAGAGGGGCACATCATTGTGAAAATGAATTCCCTTGTGGATCCCCGCATCATCGCCCTGCTCTATGAAGCATCACGGGCCGGCGTGCAGATCGAACTGATCATCAGGGGTGTTTGCAGCCTGCGTCCTGGCCTTGAAGGCCACAGCAGCAACATTTCAGTGATAAGCATCATCGGCCGTTTTCTTGAGCACTCCCGCATCTTCTGGTTTGGCAATGGCGGCAACCCGGAGGCTTTTATCGGCAGCGCTGATTGGATGGGACGCAACCTCGATCGCCGCGTGGAAGCGGTTACCCCGGTGGAAGATCCTGAATTGCGCAGCAGTTTAGAGAAGTTGCTACACACTTACCTGGCCGATAACCGCGGCGCCTGGGATATGCAAGCCGATGGTCAGTTCCTGCAGCGGCTATGCAATGAAAATGAAAATAATTCACAGCTGGAGCTAATGGAAAACTGGAATGCTGTGCAGGGGCAATGCCTTTAAATCCAGCAATTAACTTCAGATTTCTGCGAAGCTTTATGGCCAAAAGTTAAGAAGCATGGCCTAAAGGCAGCACCCAAACCGATTCCTAAACTGACCGTAAATTGTGAATTCCGCTGGTTAAGCTGAGCCGTGCCAAAGCTTTAGAAGCAACTGCAACAAATCAGTAGATTTTATATTGCCTTGATTTGCAGATTGTTTTCCAAAATGAGGCACACATCAGCGCCCATTAGTGCTAAGTTCTGGCCAAATTTAATTCGAGAGGACCAGGGTGATGGGGACACCACTGGGGGCTCGAACTGAAGGTGAACAACCTTCGGTTCGCCCTGCGCAATTACGGAGCGGCAGCCGCACTGGAGGCCGCTTAAGCACCGATTCAATCGGTTGGTACTTGAGCAACATCGGCAGGGTGCCTTTGCTCACCGCCGCTGAGGAAATCGAGCTGGCCCACCAGGTGCAGCAGATGAAGCAACTTTCCGAAATAGCCGAGGAGGAGCGCACCCCCCGCCAGCGCCATCAGGTGCGGATGGGTTGCCGCGCCAGGGATCGCATGATGGCCGCCAATTTGCGTTTGGTGGTGAGTGTGGCTAAAAAATATCAAAATCAAGGCCTTGAATTGCTTGATTTAGTGCAAGAAGGGGCAATCGGTTTAGAGCGCGCCGTTGATAAGTTCGACCCCGCCATGGGTTATAAGTTTTCCACCTACGCCTATTGGTGGATTCGGCAAGGGATGACGCGGGCCATTGATAACAGCGCCCGCACAATCAGGTTGCCAATTCATATCAGTGAAAAACTATCCAAATTACGCCGCATTACCCGCGAGTTATCCCATCGCTTTGGCCGCCAGCCCAATCGGCTTGAGATGGCCCATGCCATGGGGATGGAACCGGAAGAACTAGAGGAACTACTCAGCCAAAGTGCTCCTTGCGCCTCCTTAGATGCCCACGCCAGGGGCGAGGAAGACCGCAGCACCCTGGGTGAATTGATTCCAGATCCCGCCAGCACCGAACCGATGGAGGGCATGGATCGCAAGATCCAAAAGGAACACCTGGGCACTTGGATCACCCAATTAAATGAAAGGGAGCAGAAGATTCTGAAGCTGCGTTTTGGCCTTGAGGGCAGCGAACCGCTCACCCTGGCTGAAATTGGCCGCCAGATCAATGTGTCCCGTGAACGGGTGCGTCAATTAGAAGCAAAAGCAATCCTCAAGCTGCGCTTGATCACCAATCAACAGCAGGCTGCCTAAGCGATTTTGCTACTGGTTTCCATTTGGCTGGGCCTGCTTTTTATTAGCTCAAGCCTGATCAAAAGCACTTGGCCCCAACAACCGGAACTAAGCCGCAAGGTGGTTCATATAGGTGCGGGTTTTGCCCTGCCTTTGGCCTGGTTTAGCCATATTCCCCTCAGCATTGCCCTGGCAGCAGCGTTGCTTGCCACTGCCCTTGCTGCAATCAACCACCGCTGGCGGTTGCTACCCGCCCTAGAGGATGTGGGTAGGGCCAGCATTGGCACGGTTGCCTATGGGGCATCGATAACACTGTTGCTTGGTTTGTTTTGGCCCCAACGGGCCGATTTGGTTTGCGCTGCGGTGCTAACCATGGCCCTTGGTGATGGCCTAGCTGGTTTATTGGGGGCGCACTTCCCATCAAGGCGTTGGCAATTATTTGGCCAAACAAAATCATTGCTTGGCACTGCTGTAATGGCAGTGGTAACACTGCTGGTGCTGTTGATATTGCTACCGCAACTACCTATTTATCAACTATTGGCAATTGCCGCCAGTGCAACGCTGCTGGAGCAATTCAGCTGGGGCGGGATCGATAACTTCAGCGTGCCCCTACTGGTGGCGGCCATGGCCCATTGGCTTGGCAGTTAGCATTGTTCCCACACCCTGCAGGAATAATATGCAAACCTTTTCCGTGCGGCAACTAAAGAACAATCCCTCCACGGTTTTAAAAGCTGCTGAAACCGATGCAATGGCCCTGGTAACAAGCCATCAACAGCCCACCGCCCTAGTGGTAGCCCTTGATCGCCTAGGGCTACCAAATACGGCTGCGGTGCGATCCGGCTTGGCTCTTTCACTATTTCGCGGTGGTTCAATTTCAGTGGCTGCGGCTGCACGCATTGCAGACCTACCCCTAGCCAGATTTCTTGAGATTCTCTCCTCCCTCAAAATCCCTGTGGCTACTGCTGATGCAGGCGAATTAGCCATTGAACTCAGCTTGGCGCGCCGCTGGCTTGGAAACCAATGAAAGGGCTGCAAAGGGGATTGATTGCCGATGCTTCACCATTGATCGCCTTTGCAAAAATCCAAAAACTAAATTTATTAAAAATATTATTTAGCAAGGTGTTCATAACTGAATTAGTTGCTAGAGAATTGGGAATATCAAAAAGCAGCATTTCATCACAGTTTCCCGAGAGTAAAGCTTTGCTTGATGCAATAACAGATGGCTGGTTGATTGTTACTAACAATGCACAAATCGCAAATAATCCCTATCAACCCATCAACCCCGGCGTGGATGAAGGAGAAGCGAGTGCAATTGCCCTAGCAATCGAAAAACAAACCGAACTACCCGGCATACCGCTCTTAATAGACGACCGCTGCGGCAGGGCAGAAGCAAGCCTGCGGGGGCTAAAGATTATTGGCTCTGCTGCAATATTAATTTTGGCCAAGGAATACAAACTAATCGATTCATGCGCAGCCTTATTAGCTCAAATGCGCCGTAATGGCTACTACCTAAGTGATGAATTAATAGCCACTGTGTTAAGCCAAGTGAACGAATAAGCCCGAATCAAGCCACTGCAGCAGCTAACTTTTCCAAAAGGGCTTCGGTGGTATCTAGATCGATGCAGGCATCGGTGATGCTTTGGCCGTAGGTGAGTTGGGATAGATCAGCCGGAATTTTCTGGCTGCCAGCCACCAAATGACTTTCAAGCATCACACCCATCACGGCAGTGCCACCTTGTTGCACCTGGCCGGCTACGGCCTCAAGCACCTCAGCTTGGCGGCGGTAATCCTTATTGGAATTGCCATGGCTGCAATCAACCATCACCCGATGGGGTAGATCCGCTTTTTGTAGCGCTTCAGCTGCTGCTGCAATCGCCTCTGGGTGGTAGTTGGTGCCACTGCCACCACCGCGTAACACCAAATGACCATCTGGATTACCGGTGGTGGAAACGATTGCCGCATGGCCCTGGCGGTTGATCCCCAGGAAATGATGGGGGCGGGAAGCGGCTTCCATCGCATTTATTGCAATGGTTACGCTGCCATCGGTGCCATTTTTGTAGCCGATCGGCATCGATAACCCGGAGGCCATTTCACGGTGGGTTTGGCTTTCGGTGGTGCGGGCGCCGATGGCGGTCCAGCTGATCAAATCAGCGATGTATTGCGGCACCACTGGGTCAAGTAATTCCGTAGCTGCTGGTAAACCACGTTCCGCCAGATAAAGCAGTAGTCCGCGCGCTTTACGCAAGCCGGTATTGATGTCGTAGCTGCCATCGAGGTGGGGATCATTGATCAAACCCTTCCAACCGATGGTGGTGCGCGGCTTTTCGAAATAAACCCGCATCACAATTTCCAACTTGGCCTGCAAGCGTTCACGGATTTGCACCAGGGCGCCTGCATATTCCTCAGCGGCACCGAGATCATGCACCGAACAGGGGCCAACGATCACTAAAAGCCTTTGATCTTCGCCGCTCAAGATGCGTTTTATGCGCTGGCGGGTGGCTTGCACCGTGTGGGTTGCCCTTTCGGTGAGGGGCAGATCGCTTTGCAGAATTACGGGAGCCACCAATGGGCGGGTCTCCACCACGTGCAGATCAGAGGTGGGAAGCATGCCCTTAGTTGTTCAGACACATCAGCTACAACCCTAAGGGTCTGCCGTGCGGGAACAATAGGAGCAGTGCTGAAATCCGCTAATGCTCGCCGCTTACCGCCAGGCCGCTTTGCACAGGGAAACGCTTGGGGTACCACCACTGCCGCTGGATGCAGGCCAAGCCCAGGCCCTCACAGAACTACTGCTGCAGCCACCTGCAGGGGAAGCGGAATTCCTTCTGGAACTGCTTAAGGAACGGATTCCACCAGGGGTGGATGAAGCTGCCTACGTGAAAGCGGCTTGGCTAAAGGCTGTTGCAAAAGCCGAATTAGAAAGCCCCCTGGTAAGCCCCCTGCTCGCTACCCAGCTGCTTGCCACGATGATCGGAGGTTACAACGTAGCTGCCTTAATTGAACTATTAAGCAACGCTGATGCTGCAATTGCCGCAGAAGCAGCAACGGGCCTAAGTAAAACCCTATTGGTATACGACAGCTTTAATGATGTGCTGGAACTAGCAGCCAGCAATTGCCATGCCAAGCGGGTAATTGATAGCTGGGCAAATGCTGAATGGTTTACAGCGCGGCCGAAACTAGCGGCTGAAATCACCGTTACGGTGTTCAAGGTGGAAGGTGAAACCAACACAGACGACCTATCACCAGCCACCCATGCCACCACGCGGCCAGATATCCCACTCCATGCGATGGCGATGCTGGAAAGCCGCATGCCAGGGGGCCTAGCGCAAATCAGCGCCCTAAAACAAAAAGGCCATCCAGTGGCCTATTGCGGTGATGTGGTGGGCACCGGTAGTTCGCGCAAATCAGCAATTAATTCAGTGCTATGGCACACCGGTAAAGATATCCCGCAAGTGCCAAATAAACGCAGCGGCGGGGTGATTTTAGGCAGCAAGATAGCGCCAATATTTTTTAATACTGCTGAGGATTCAGGCGCGCTGCCGATTGAATTTGATGTAACTGGATTGAATACAGGCGATGTAATTACGATTCGGCCCTATGCAGGCACGGTGGAAAGAGATGGTGCAATTATCGCCGAATTTCAATTAAAACCAAACACGATTGCCGATGAAGTGCGGGCCGGCGGTCGCATTCCTTTGCTGATTGGCAGATCACTAACGGATAAGGTGCGCGAGCGTTTGGGATTAGCGCCAAGCGAGCTATTTATACGGCCAGGCAGCGCCCAAAAAAGCAACAGGGGCTTCAGCTTGGCGCAAAAAATGGTGGGCAAAGCCTGTGGGCTAGTTGGCGTGCGGCCTGGCAGCAGCTGCGAACCGTTGATGAGCACCGTTGGCAGCCAAGACACCACAGGCCCGATGACCCGTGATGAATTGAAGGAATTGGCCTGTCTGGGGTTTTCCGCTGATTTTGTATTGCAAAGCTTTTGCCACACGGCTGCATATCCAAAACCGGTTGATCTAAAAACCCATGCCGAATTGCCAGATTTCATTGAATCCCGCGGTGGTGTAGCCCTTCGCCCAGGTGATGGCATCATCCACAGCTGGTTAAATCGCATGTTGCTGCCGGATGCGGTGGGCACTGGCGGCGATAGCCACACCCGTTTTCCCTTGGGTATTTCATTCCCGGCCGGTTCCGGCCTGGTGGCTTTTGCAGCGGCGATCGGGGCGATGCCACTGGATATGCCGGAATCGGTGCTGGTGAAATTCAGCGGCTCATTGCAGCCGGGTGTAACCCTGCGGGATGTGGTGAATGCAATTCCCTATGTGGCAATCCAGCAGGGATTACTCACGGTGGAGAAGGCCAACAAGAAAAATATTTTCTCCGGCCGGATCATGGAAATTGAAGGGCTGCCTGATCTGAAATTAGAACAGGCATTTGAATTAACTGATGCCACAGCAGAACGCAGCTGTGCCGGTAGCACCATTAAACTGAGTATTGAAACTGTGAGTGAATATTTACGCAGCAATGTTGCCCTACTTAATAATATGATTAGCAATGGTTATGGCGATAGCCGTAGTTTATTGCGGCGGATCAAGGCGATGGAGGCATGGCTAGCAAATCCAGTGCTGCTACAGGCGGATGAGGATGCTGAATATGCAGCGGTGCTTGAAATCAACCTAGATCAAATCACTGAACCAATTCTTGCCTGCCCCAATGATCCAGATAATGTAAAAACCCTTAGCGAAGTAGCTGGAGATCAAATTGATGAGGTATTTATCGGCAGCTGCATGACAAATATTGGCCATTACCGCGCCGCTGCAACCCTATTAAAAGATGAGGGAGCGAATGCCGCAAAACTCTGGGTTTGCCCGCCCACCCGCATGGATGAAGCGATGTTAAAAGAGGAGGGCTACTACGCAATATTTGAAGCCAGTGGTGCCCGCATGGAAATGCCTGGATGTTCCCTATGCATGGGCAATCAGGCCAGGGTAGAAAACAATACCACCGTATTTTCCACCAGCACCCGCAATTTTAATAATCGCCTTGGTGATGGCGCCCAGGTGTATTTAGGTAGCGCTGAATTGGCGGCTGTGTGTGCTCAACTCGGCAGAATTCCAAGCAAAGAAACATACCTTGAGATGGCAGCAAAAAAAATCGATCCAAACCAGCAAGAGCTCTACCGCTATCTAAATTTTGATCAAATCAAGGCTTATCAGTCATAACGCACCCACAGGCAACACAAAAACGCCATCAGGGCGTTGATAGCCATAACCCTTGCCGCACACCACCGCTAAGAAAGCTGGCTCCCCTGTGCGATGAGTATCAATTTGCTCACGGAAATGCAGTAACCCTTGAGCTGCAGCTTCTATCTGAACTTCTCCTAATTTGATTTCAATTGCACCCCAGCGGCCATCTCGCAACTGCACGATTGCATCTACTTCCACACCATATTTATCACGGTAATGGAATACTTCACCATCCATCGCCTGCGCTAGCACCCGCAGGTCGCGTATCACAAGTGATTCAAATAAGAACCCCAACCATTCCAGATCTTTAAGCAAGCGATCTGGGCTTGCCCCCATGGCTGCCACTGCCAAAGAGGGGTCGCAGAAATGACGTTTTGGCGCCTGCCTAAGGGCTGCTTTTGAACGCAGATGGGGTCGCCAAGCCGGTTGATTTTCAAGCACCATTAATCGCTCTAGTGCCTGCAAATAATCGGCCACAGTACGGGGATCAAGGGGGCCATCACTACCGCCAACATCAGCTGCCAATGTGGCCAAACTCACCTCGGTAGACACATTGCGCCCAAGCGATCGCAGCAATGCAGCCAACCGTTGCGGATCACGCCGTTTTGTATCTACCCGTTGGAGATCCACCTGCTTTACCTGCTCCAAATAATCGCGGGCTGCACGGCAAGCCAACGCTGTTGATTGTTCAAGCTGACCTGGCCAGCCGCCACGGCAGATCAGTTCTGCCAAATCCGTAATTGCAAGGCCTGGATCAGCGCACTTAACAGGTTCAGCATTAAATAGTGCCGCCAATGAAACACTGCCTTTGCCAGCGCCGCTTTCGTGCAGGGTCATGGGCCGAAGCCGTAAAAACGAAAATCGACCCGCTCCGGTATGGCGTTCAACATCATCAGCTGGTACCGCAGAGCCAGTGAGCAGAAATTGACCAGGCCCTTGTACTTCATCTACCGCCCGGCGCACCAAATTCCAGAGCGCAGGCTCCACCTGCCATTCATCCAGCAAACGCGGTCGCTCACCAGCCAACACCAAAGCAGGATCCACCGCTAAAGCTTGTCTGGCTGCGTTATCAACATCCAGCAGCACCGTGGATGCTGCCAACTGCTTTGCCATCAAGGTTTTTCCGCAGGCCTTTGGGCCTTCAATTACCACTGCACCAGCAGCGGCAAGGCAGAAACGCAATTCAAGGTCAGCAATGCGGGGCCGATAAAAGAACGCCATACATGCTCCCCAATGCAGTAAATGGCGAGATTCTAATGCGGTTTTTGGCGAGACTTCAATGCAGAAAATGGCTTAATGCCAATCTTCCAGATCATTAAGCAAGCGATCTGGGAAATAGTAATCATTACTTGGCTTTCGGCACTTGTTTCGATCGCCTCCACCAAGGATTGGGAAATGCACTTACAGAAATAACGCCCAAACCAGGCCGCCAGGCCAAACTGGGGCAAACGCAAGCCCGTTAACACCCTGAACCAGGAAACCCTGCTGTTTGAACCAGCCCAGCCGCAGCTGGGGGCACTAAAAACAGTGCTGGCTTTCCCTAGCACCTACAGCGTTGGGATCACAAGCCTGGGTTATCAGGTGGTGTGGGCAACCCTTGCCAAACGCCCTGACCTAGATGTGCGGCGTTTATTCACGGATCAAGGTGATCCACCTCACCGCCATTGCAACCTATTTGGCCTCTCGCTCAGCTGGGAATTAGATGCACCGGTGCTGCTTGATCTTCTCGAGCAACAACGAATTCCCCTCTGGGCCCATGAACGCAGCAATGATGATCCGCTTGTTTTTGGTGGTGGCCCTGTGCTCACCGCAAATCCCGAACCATTAGCCCCATTCCTCGATGTGGTGCTCCTTGGAGATGGGGAAGATCTACTACCAGCATTTATTGATGCGCTGCAGCAATGGCGCACTGCCCCAAGAGTTGAGCTGCTTAGGCAATTAGCAAAAGTGCCTGGCATCTATGTGCCAAGCCTTTATCAACCGAGCTACAACGATTCAGGGGAGTTAATAGCAGTTGAACCGATAGAAGCTGGCATACCAGCAACGATTAGCAAACAAACCTGGCGCGGCAACACCCTTAGCCATTCCAGCGTGATTACACCTGAGGCGGCCTGGCCATCAATCCATATGGTGGAAGTGGTTCGCAGCTGCCCTGAACTATGCAGGTTTTGCCTCGCTAGTTACCTAACCCTGCCTTTTCGCACTCCCTCTTTAGATGAGGGCCTCATTCCAGCGGTAGAACTTGGCCTTAAGGTAACCAAAAGGCTTGGTTTATTAGGTGCATCCGTTACCCAACATCCACAGTTCAGTGAATTATTAAGCTGGTTAAATCAGGATCAATTTGATGGCACCAGGGTTAGCGCTAGTTCGGTGAGAGCTGCCACTGTAACGCCGCAGTTAGCAGAAATACTAGCCAAACGCGGTAGTAAATCACTCACGATTGCAATCGAAAGTGGCAGCGAACGCATGCGTGAGGTGGTGAATAAAAAATTAGCAACGGATGAAATATTTGCAGCTGCCCGCTATGCAAAAGAAGGTGGCCTATCTGCCCTAAAGCTTTATGGCATGGCTGGTTTACCCACTGAAACCGATGCTGATATAGAAGCCACAGCTGAATTATTAATAGCCCTAAAAAAAGCAACGCCAGGTTTACGCCTTTCCCTAGGCGTAAGCAGTTTTGTACCCAAGGCCCACACCCCTTTTCAGTGGGAGGGCCTTAGGCCGGAGGCAGAAAAACGCCTAAAGCTTTTAACGAAACGATTGCAACCAAAGGGGATTGAGCTGCGGCCTGAAAGCTACGGCTGGAGTGTGATCCAAACCCTAATCTCCCGCAGTGATCGGCGTTTAGCTGCAGTGATCGTGGCGGTGCGGGGCCATCACGAACAATTGGGCGGCTGGAAAAAAGCCTATCGAGAACTTGCAAGCCAAAATCAAAACCATGGCGTTCCCCTACCCGCCTGGCAGCAGCTGATCCACGGCAATTGGCAGCCAAGTAGATGGCTGCCCTGGGATCACCTGGAAGGGCCATTGCCAAAATCAACTTTGCTTAAACATCGCGATACATCCCTAACAGGCCTTTGATGGATATAATAAAGGAAATTACGAACCCACTATGGAAAGCTTCAAAGCCGCAAAATTTTTGGGCAAGATCCAAGCCAAAAGCAACTCAATAGTTCAAAAAAAGAAATTGCAGCCAAACAACCCATTGGCTCCTGAAGACAGTGCTTACCAAGCTAGGCATGAAATAAGAAACAATGAACTGTTGGTTCAGTGGAGTGAGAAAGCATCAGCAACTGAGCGAAAGGCGGTGCATGCTGAACTGAATACAGAAGTTATCAGTAGTTTTCACAGCAAAGCAATGCAGGCAAGTGGATCTGGAGTGCTTGAACTTGTTAAGGATCGCCAGGGCAATAGGGAAGTAAAAGAATTACAAGCTGCTTTTAAAAAACAACCAGAAGTGATATTTACCGAACCAAATCAAGAGGTGCACATTCAACTAATTAGTAATGATCCAAGTATTAATTCGATGTGGGGAATGCAGGCCAGTGGCTTTGGGATAAAGGCGGTTTCCGCCTGGGATAAAAATCTGGTTGGCAGTTCAAAAGTAGTAACAGGTGTTGTTGATACAGGTATCGACTACACCCATCAAGATCTTTATCTTAATGTGTGGCTGAATCAAGGTGAACTCAGAAATCTAAGTTTCTTTGGTAATCTTAAAGACGTAAATAATGATGGCTTAATTAGCTTTCGCGACCTAAATGATTCCCAAAATCTTTCGAATAGCTCCACTAAATTAATAGATTGGAACAAAAATGGTTACATTGATGCAGGCGATCTACTCGATAACCGTGCTGGCTGGGAAGATGGCAAAGACAACGACAGCAATGGCTATATCGATGATTTAATTGGTTGGGATTTTGCTAACAAAGACAACGATCCATTTGATGATAATGGCCATGGCACCCATGTTGCGGGCACTATTGGGGCAATGGGTGGTAACGCCATTGGCGTAACTGGGGTTAATTGGCAAACTCAAATGGTCCCCTTAAAATTTATGTCATCTAACGGTAGTGGCAGCCTTTTATCTGCGGTAGCGGCAATTGATTACTTTACAACAGCTAAAATTCAAGCCGAGGCAAGAGGCGAAAGCAGTCGCTTTGTTAGTACAAATAACTCCTGGGGAGGAGATGGCTATTCACAATCCCTCGCTAACAGTATCCAAAGGGCAAGTGACCAAGGCCTGCTATTTGTGGCAGCAGCCGGCAATGGAGGCAATGATGGCATTGGTGATAATAATGACGTTATCGCTAATTATCCATCAAACTACTCAAATAATAGCGTAATTGCAGTTGGCTCAATAACAAGTTCTGGGGCGCTTTCAAGCTTTTCTAATTATGGATTAGTTAATGTAGATATTGCAGCTCCAGGATCCTCAATCCTTTCCACTCTGCCGGGAAATAAATATGGCAGCCTCAGTGGAACATCAATGGCTACTCCACATGTGGCAGGTGCTTTGGCATTATTGGCTGCAGCAGCACCCCAAGCCACAGGCGCCCAGCTCAAGGAAGCATTGCTGAATAGCACAGCAGCAACCCAATCACTGGCGGGTAAAACTGTTAGTGGTGGACGCTTAGATGTATCAGCCGCTTTAGCCAAATTACAAAATACACCTGATCCAAATCCTGTTACAAACCTAACGCTTTGGGGTACTGACAGCAGCGATAGCATCACTGGGGGCACTGGCAACGACAGCATTACAGGTGTACTAAAAACAGGAACTGCTGCAAAAGACTTAGGCATGGGTCAAATTGATGTATTAACAGGCGGAGCAGGCCAAGATACTTTTCTACTTGGAGATAGCCGAGGTATTTTCTATAACGACTACAAGAATAATAACCTTGGCAACGCTGATTATGCGCTCATTAAAGACTTCAACTTGGTAGACGATAAATTGCAACTAAAGAGCGGCAGCTATCTCTTCAATACTTCAAGCGGAAGCCTTTCACTGTATTGGGATCGCAACAATAACGGCTCCCTCAATACCACCGGAAATAATCAAGATGAGCTAATAGCAGTTTTAAATAATATTACTGGCTTGAGCAATAATAATATTAATTGGGTTTAAACCCCTGGGGCCAACAAGCCGCCCGTAATCCCGCCAATAAAAGCCAACCAGCAACATTAACCCTGCCATCATATAGGGGTAAATCAGTTGCATGAAGCAGCACAAGTATCAATACTGCAGCCCACCAGGCCCGTTCAAATAAGCCAGCTTGATTAATACCTAGGCAAGTTGCACGTAACAACAACCACAACACCACGGCAATCAACAATAAAGCAGCTGGCATGCCATGGCTGATGGCTAAATCAAGGGGCAAATTATGGGGATGGCCGTGCCATACGCCAGCGCGAATTGGATAGATCAAGCTGAATGCAGCAGCGCCCCAACCCAACCAGGGCCTCTCCGCCACTAAACCAGCCGCCACCTGCCATTGACCCAAGCGGGTTGATGCCATTGGTCGATCGCTAAAGGCGATATCACTAAGGCGAACCCAGATTGCTTCCGGCACTAAAAAACGGCAGCCGTTTTGCAATAGTTCCGGCACCCCAGGCAACACTGCAAAGAGCACCGGCAGCAGTAATAGCAGCAACAGTGGCATCAACCACAACCAACGGCCTGGCCCCAACAGCAATGGCACTGCCAACACAGCTGCACCCCAGCCATTACGGGAATCCGTGAGATATAGGCAGCCAACATGACTAACAACCAACAGCAACAACCAGGGAAAGCGGCGCCAACTTTCCAATGCAGCAGCAAGTAATAAGGGCCAACTAAATGACAACCAAGCTGCCGTAATATTGGCATAATCAAATAAACCAGAAAGGCGACCCAGTGGCATACCACCTGGCGCCATATGCCAGATCAATAAACCACCCAGGGCTTGCCAGGGGCCACTCCAACCGAAAAATAATTGACCAATACCCGTTATCAATACCGGCATGGTGCTAGCGATAAATAACAGCGCCACCCTTCGCCTTGCCGCAGCTGTTGCCATGTAGGGCTGAAAACCCCAAAAACCCCAAAAAAATGGCAGCCAATTACCTAAACCCACCCAAGCCAACCAACCGCTATGGGCCCAGGGGGCACTAAGCAACATCAAGCCAGCAATTAAGGCAAATACACGATTTAACTTGTCGCTCCACCACGGCCGCCTATGGCAACGGCTGCCCTGCAGCAATGCCCAAAACAATGGGGGTACCGCCAGCAAAAGGCTGCTGGCCAGCAGCAAAACGCCCAATTGAAATGCAATCCAGCCTGAGGCCGTAGCGGCTGCGGGCCGTTGGCAGCGCAGCCAGTTTGTTATTGCTGCAAAACCCATCAAGCTAGTCAAACACCGCCGTGCGACCGCGGGAAACCATCACCTGGTGGCATAGATGCAAACGCAGGGCACGGGCTAGGGCTAGCCGTTCCATATCCCTTCCCTTGCGGATTAAATCCTCCACATCATCCCGGTGGCTCACATGGACAGTGGCCTGCTCAATGATCGGCCCTGCATCTAAATCTTCCGTTACGTAGTGGGCGGTGGCACCAATCAATTTCACACCACGCTCCCAAGCCCTTTGGTAGGGCCGCGCTCCCGTGAAAGCCGGCAGAAAGGAATGGTGGATATTTATTACCTCTGGAAAATTCTGTAAAAAATTAGCGCTTAACACCTGCATGTATTTAGCAAGCACCACCAGCTCAATTGCTTCTTCCTTCAATAAAGCTAATTGACATTGCTCTACTTCTGCTTTTGTGGCGGCATTGATTTCAAGCAGCTCAAACCTGGCGCCAAAATCCTCAGCTATTTGCCGCAAATCCGGATGATTACTAATCACCAGGGGCACCTGCATCAGCAATTCACCAGCCTTAGTGCGCCAGAGCAGATCGAGCAGGCAATGGTCTTGCTTACTAACAAATAGGGCCACTCGGGGCAGATGATCGGAAAAGTGCAATTGGCCTTCACCACCAAGCCGCTGGGCCAGAGCAGTGGCCGCCGCAGGAATCGCCTGCCGGGGCAGGCCAAAACCATCTAGATCCCATTCGATCCTGCTAAGAAATAAACCAGCACCGCCATCAGTGTGGTGATCAGCGTGGCGGATATTGCCCCCATTAGCTGCCACCCAACCCGATATTTCACTCACCAAACCAGGGCGATCGGGGCAGATTAATTGAAAGATCGCCGTTGCTTTTTTGCTGAGCAAATTGGTTCGCTGATTATTTATTTGTGAATTCATAAAAAGTGCTAAATTGCAACTCGAAGTGCCTGAAGTTGCTGCTCACGCGAGGCAACTAAATGCTTTTCTGCTGATGCCAATAAATTAAAAATACCATGGTCTAACACTTGATAAAACACCAGGCTGCCCTCTGGCTTTCTAGCAACAACACCTGCAATCGTAAGTAGCTTTAAATGTTTAGAAACCAACGCCTGGCTCAAACCAGTTTCTTGAACAACCGCGGTTACGTTTCGAGGCCCTTCCTGTAAAGCACTCAAAACTGTGAGGCGATTGGGCTCGCTAAAAACCTTGAAATATTCAGCCAAAGCCTCCATGTAGGTCAACCAACATCTGAATCATTCAATGCTAACAGCTTGCAATGATGAAATGAACAAGAATTAGCCCTTGCTATCACTGCCTTGAGATAGCAGCCAAGCAAGCCCGCCTGGTGAGGGCCATTGAGGTGAGCGTTGGGCTTTGCCAACCGGATCTAGGCCAACAACTGCCATCGGTAACCAACAGGTTGCTGCAGGTGTGAAAACGATTCCAACGATCCAGCACTGATCGCTCAGGGTTATCGCCCATGGGTGCACCACCTAATTCATGGATGTAGTAGCCGGGTGGTGGCACCGCCTGGGAGCCGGCGGCACTAGCCGTTAGCCATGGTTCGATCAATGCCAAGCGGAACAAATCTTCGATGGGTTTGATTTCACCGCCCGCCGCCTGCACCACCGTTTGCATGCGGCTGAGCATCAAATTCACCAGGGTTTGTTCTGCCGTGCCCCAAGCCATGGCGATATGGGCCACCGGTAAACCCCATGCATCACAACGGCCATGATCAAGGCAAACGCGGTTGCTGGGATTTGGCTGCACCTCCCCATGGCCAATCAAAAAACCAATTGCCGCCTTTGGATCACGGCGCAATAAAGCAGGTGGAGCAAAGCGCTGCACGCCACACCACAGGCCATAGCCCTCGCCGGTATTGGGAATGAAAGCGCTTTCAGCCCCCGATAAACCCGTACCCAAAGGCGCTGGCGCCTGGGCTGGCAAAGCAAAAAAGCGGGCAACAGACACATGATCCATCAAGCCCAAACCGATCAGGCCATGGGGATCGATCAAACCTTTACTGCAGCGATCATCCCGAGAAAGCAACAGCAAGCGCAGGCTTTCGATTGTGGAAGCGCAAAGCACAACCAGCTTTGCCTTGGCGCGGTGCATGGCACCGCTGGTGGCATCAATAAACAACACCCCCTCAAGTTGATCTTGGCTTGGCGATAGCAACAGCTCGGCAACAACCGCACCACTGCGCAGGGTTACTAAACCGGTGGCCAGGGCAGCAGCAAGGGCACCACCCTGGGCGCTATAGCGGGGCCAACACCCATCCCGTTTGGCTTGGTGGCGCGGAAAACCGCGGGAAGCAATAAAGGGCAAACCCAATTGCTTGCAGGCGCTTTGCAAATGCAATTCCCCCGGTGTGAAGGCAGCTGGCGGGGCGAATTCACCATCGGGCAACAGTTCCAAACCATCGCGGCCACCCCATACCCCCAGCTGTTGCTCCAGGGCGCTGTAGTGGGGGCTTAGTTCGCTGTGGTTTAAGGGCCAGGCCTGGTTGAATTCATTATCGGAAAGCCGCAGGGTGATACCACCCCAACTAAGGCTTTTACCGCCCACCTGGCGGCCACGGGTCCAAAGAAAAGGCTGATCAGCGGGGGTGGTGTATGGGTTTTGCTGTTCGTTTACATAGAGGTTGGGGTTGTTTTTCCAATAGCCAGGGTGCTGGCTTTGCAGCAAATGGTGGCCAGCACTGAGGTGTGCCAAGCGCCGCAGGCTATTTAACGGTTCTGCCCCAAGGGCCTCGCCCACGGATTTATCAGCGCCGGCCTCCAGCACCAGCACACTTAAACCCTGTTGGGCCAGGGTTTGGGCGGCAACGGCACCGGTGGCACCACTACCCACCACAAGGGCGTCGTAGCAATGGTGGGGGTCAAATTTCATATCTACGGTGAGAACTGAGGGAAGGGGCCGGTAAACTCGCTCCCATCCAGCCTTCTAATAATGGTGTCTGCCCTGCGTCGCCTTGCCCTATGGGGCCTTGCGTTTGTGCTCAGCATTGGTTTAAGCGCCTGTGATGGCGCTAATGCCAAGGCAGCAGCCACGATCAGCCCTGAGGATATGGCCACCATCGGCCGCCAGGCCAAAGGTTTCCTAGCTGCTAAGGAGCGCCTGCCGGAACTGGCAACTTTGGTGAATGAAAAGAATTGGGTGTTTACCCGTAATTTGATCCATGGCCCCATGCAAGAGGTGAGCCGTGAAATGAGCTACATCAACCAACGGCTACTGCCAGCAGATCGCGCCGAAGCAATCAAAAGAGCTAACGCATTGAAAGAATCATTGGCGGAATTAGACGAATCAGCACGCTTGCAAGATGGCAATAGCCTCAGCAAGAACTACATCCGTGTTGCCAGTGGTTTTGGCGCCTACGCCGAAGTAATCCCAAGCGCAGCGCTCAACTGAATTTAATCAATAAACAAAAAAAGGTTGCTGTTATTGGCGCTGGCTTCGTTGGCCGTTGCACAGCCTGGCTGCTAACAAAACAGGGCCATAATGTAACTTTAATATCTACTAATTCAGGTGGCAGTTCTGCAGCCTTAGGGCTTTTGATGGCCGATGTATTTCAGCGCAGCAGCGGCCGCAGCTGGAGGCTTAGGCAACAATCAATGCAGCTATTTGGCGAGTGGCAACAACATTTGCAAGGCGCCGGCTATCAAGCAAAAATCAATCGCGGCCTATGGCTACTAACAAATAACTGCAATCAATGGCAGAAATATCAAATGCTGGCCGAAGAGCGCAGCAAGCAGGGCATTGGCATGGAGATATTCAATGCAGCTGCCCTCAAAGAGCAGGTGGAATCAGGTGTGCTGCCACCCCTATCAGAGGGGCTGATTGGAGGGATCTGGAGCAGTAGGGATGGCCAACTAGATCCAACTGAATGGATGAAGGAATTACTACTAGATGGCCAAAATAATGGCTTGCAATATATTAATAGCAAAGTTAGCGAGTTAACTCAAATTAATGGGAGCTGGCAACTGAGCTTGGAGGCAAACAACAAAGATAATGAAAAATATGATTGGCTTATGGTTTGCGCAGGGCTTGAAAGCACTGAGTTATTAGCGCCGCTGGGTTTAAGTAATACAAATAATCTTGCGATGCAACCAGTGTTGGGCCAGGCGCTTGAATTAAAACTTCCGGCTGGAATAAATTTACAGCAAAGCATCAATTGGGATGGCATTAATTTGGTGCCACGGCCGGATAATCATCTTTGGCTTGGTGCCACCCTAGAGCCGGGCTTAAATCAAAATCAAGCAGGATCTATCGATGCATTAAAAGATATGCAGCAGCTGAATGGGGCTGCTCCAGAATGGCTAAATCAAGCAAAAGTAATACGCCATTGGCAAGGTGTGAGGGCCCAACCAATGGGGCAACCAGCGCCGGTGCTTGAACAATTACTGCCGGGTTTATGCCTAATGGCAGGCCACTACCGCAATGGAATTTTGCTTGGCCCCGCTAGTGCAATGTGGGCGGCCACAATCATCAATGAAGGCAACAGGGATAACTAATTGCTTTCCTTGCAACTTTAGCCATTTAAAGTTAACTTCTCCCCACTAACTTTTGGCGCAGCTTTTTGATTTGATCACGCAAACTAGCTGCTGCTTCGAAATCAAGTTTTGCCGCTGCTGTTTTCATTTTTTCCTCTAATTGTGTAATCAACTCAGGTAATGCTTCCAAAGGCACTCCATTGTGTTGGGCAACTTCAACCGCCTCTGTAAGTTGATCATCATTTAATTTGCGCGACATCTCAAGAAAAGCAAGGATTGGGTTATTACCAATCGATCTTTTGCCCGCTGCCGTTGGCGTAATACCATGTTTAAGGTTATATGCATGTTGAACAGCCCGGCGTTGTTCAGTAACAGTAATTGCCTTAGCCATCGAATCAGTAAGATTATCTGCATATAGGAGTGCCTTGCCATCCACATGGCGCGCTGCCCTACCAATGGTTTGAATTAATGAGCGCTCAGCCCGCAAAAAACCTTCCTTGTCAGCATCTAGTATGGCCACTAAAGAAACTTCAGGCAGATCTAAACCCTCCCTCAATAAGTTCACACCCACCAACACATCATATTCACCATTACGCAAATCTTGAATGATTTCAATCCGTTCAATCGAATGGATTTCAGAATGCAAATAACGCACTTTTACCTGGTTTTCAGCTAAATAATCTGTTAAATCTTCTGCCATTCGTTTCGTTAGGGTTGTTATTAGTACCCTTTCCTTGCGATCAGCGCGCACACGTATTTCACCTAATAAATCATCCACCTGGCCGCCGGTTGGCCTCACTTCAACAATCGGATCAAGCACACCCGTGGGGCGGATTACCTGTTCTGCCACATTGCCGTTAGAAATCTCTAGTTCCCAATTGCCTGGCGTTGCGCTAACAAATATTGTTTGCTGCGCTTTTTGCCAAAATTCCTCTGCTTTTAAGGGGCGATTATCAGCGGCACTAGGTAAACGAAAGCCATGGTCTATCAATACCTGTTTGCGGGCCCTATCACCGTTATACATGGCATGTAATTGCGAGCAGGTAACATGGCTTTCATCCACAACTAAAAGCCAATCCTTAGGGAAGTAATCAATCAAACATTCAGGTGGTGTACCGGCCTGCCTACCAGCTAGATGCCGAGCATAATTTTCCACACCATTGCAATAACCCACCTGTTGCAGCATTTCAAGGTCGTAGGTGGTGCGTTGTTCAAGCCGCTGCGCTTCTAGTAATTTGCCCTGGCCTTGCAATTCATCTAAACGCATGCGCAACTCAGCGCGAATTTCAGCAATCGCACCATCTAAACGATCTTTTGGTGTTACAAAGTGTTTGGCTGGATAGATATTAATTGCTTCTAAACTTTGTAGAATCTCACCAGTTGTTGGATCCACATAACGGATCGCTTCCACCTCATCGCCAAATAGTTCAATCCGCACCAAACGATCTTCATAGGCAGGGCCAATTTCCAACACATCACCTTTAACGCGAAAGCGACCGCGGGCAATTTCAGTGTCGTTACGGGTGTATTGATTATTAACCAATTCCCGCAATGAAGAACGTAGATTTAAATTATCTCCCACCTTAAATGGCACCGCAGCTTTTAAATATTCAGAGGGAATACCCAAACCATATATACAACTAATTGATGCCACTACTATCACATCGCGCCGCTCAAATAACGAACGCGTTGCCGAGTGGCGCAACATATCAATCTCTTCATTTATTGATGCTGTTTTTGCAATATATGTATCAGAAACAGGCACATACGCCTCAGGCTGATAATAATCATAGTAAGAAATAAAATATTCAACTGCATTTTGCGGGAAAAACTCCCGCAATTCATTACATAGCTGTGCCGCAAGGGTTTTGTTATGGGCTAACACCAAAGCCGGCCGGCCGGTGCGCTGGATCACATTGGCAATCGAAAAAGTTTTGCCGGTGCCAGTGGCACCAAGCAATGTTTGATATCGCTCGCCATCATCCATGCCCTTAACCAAGGTTTCAATGGCAGTGGGCTGATCGCCATTGGGGCTATAGGGAGCTTGAAGGCGGAAATCCACCGGGGCCAATCAGATGGCACCAAATACTAAAGACAAAACAACCATGCTGATGATGCTGTAAGCCAAAGAACCAAGAATTGCGCTAAATACACCATTTTTCAGGCGGAAACCATCCACAAAACCAGCTGCTAAACCAAATAGAATTGCCGTAATAAGCCAATTAAACAACAAACTGATCGGTTGAATTAAACCACCTAAGCTTGTTACAGCCCATGGCAATAAAAATAATGCTTTTAATGGCAAAGTTAACAAACTACCCAATAAACCAATGGCGCCAGCTGATAGCAGCGCAGCGCCAAAGCCTTCGAATTCCACCCCAAGGGGCAAACTGGCAATTAAAAGCAGCACTAATGCGCGAATCGGCCACTGCAACAACCAGTCAAAGCCAGTCACCTGTTAGCTCAGCGTTGATGTGTAAGTGAAACCCTAGCCACGAGCGCCTCCCGTAAACCACGCACCACCGCCAGCATGGCAATTTCATCGCTCAGGCGATTAACTGCCGATCCCACACCAACGCCTGCGGCACCAGCGGCCTGGGCCATGGGCAAGGTTGTGGCTGATAAGCCAGATGCACAAAGCACTGGCACCTGCACCGCCCGGCTGATGCAGTGGGCTGCAGCCAGGGTGGGTGCTGCTTTTTCAATTAAGCCTTGTATGCCAGCGCTATATGGCCGAGCACTGGTGCCACCTTCTGTTTGGATTAGGTCAGCTCCTGCCGCCACCAACTCAATGGCCAGCTGCTCCTGTTGATCAAGGGCCATGGTGTGGGGCACCGTTACCGAAAGGCTGAGCTGGGGTAGCAAAGCCTTTGTGCGCCTGGTGAGTTCAAGCACTTCAGCGCCGCTGAATACACGGCCCTGGGCATAGAAGCTGTCGTAGTTGCCGATTTCCAGCAGCGTTGCCCCCGCTGCTACCGCCGCAGGAAATAGTTCAGGATCCACCGCCGAAACACAGATTGGTAAGCCTGATTCGGCTGCAGCCAGCTGAACGATGGCTGGATCACAGGCCACATCAATTAAATCCGCCCCACCTGCAGCCGCCGCCCTAGCCACCATTGCCACAGAAGCTGGATCAAAATTGGCAAGGCCAGCTATCACTTTGAGCAGGCGTTGCTCGTTTAGGGCAGCTTTAAGCAAGTTAGGAAGCAACATGCAGGTGTTAGATGCAGATCATTAATTCTCCCACGCAAGCTATGGCACCCCGCTGGAGTGCCGATCATTTGCGGCTGCATCAACAGCTATTACGGCAGCCGCTGCTGCTACCCCAAGGGGCGCGGCTGCTGCTGGCCGTATCCGGCGGCCAGGATTCAATGGCACTAGCAGGCTTGCTGCTGGATCTAAAACGGCTGCACCACTGGTGTTTACATATTTGGCATGGCAACCACCGCTGGCGGCAGGAAGCAAACCAACAGGCAGAACAACTATTGCAATGGGCAGAAAGCCAAGAAATAGAAAGCCATTGCGATAGTTGGCAAACACCGATTCACACTGAAGCCGCCGCCCGTGAATGGCGCTACAGCTGCCTTGAAAAACAAGCCAAGGCATTGGCTTGCAGCCATGTGCTCACAGCCCACACCGCCACCGACCGCAGCGAAACCGTGCTGTTGCATCTGGCCCGGGGCAGCCACCGCAAAGGCTTAGCAAGCCTTAGTAGCGCAAGAACCCTGGTTGAAAATATAACTTTGGTAAGGCCCTTACTCTGCTTTTCAAGATCGGACACCAGCCGCATCTGCGCAGAATTAGGGCTGCCAATCTGGCTAGATCCAAGCAACACAGATCCGCGCTTTAGCCGTAATCGCATCCGCGCTGAAGTATTACCGGTGCTAGAGCAACTACATCCAGGTGCCACCAGGCGGATCGCTGCAATGGCAGAACGATTTGAGGCAGAAGAAGAAAGCCAGCAGCAATTACTAGATCTTGCCCTACAAACTTTACTTGGGGCGGATCAAAAACTGAAGCGAAGAGAACTTATGGCCATCGGCCAGGTAAATCGCGAACTACTTTTGTTGAACTGGTTGCAACGCCAGGGGGTTGAACCCCTTGGCGTTGAGCAGTTAAATCAGCTTTGGCCGCAACTTGAAATCAGCCGTGGTGCCAATCAAATGGAATTGGCAAAACAGCAAATTCTGAGTTGGAACAAACACTATCTATGGCTTATCAACCCACCGTTGCGCTGGGGCGACGGCGGCGCTGGCGATTATCTTCCTCAGTTTGAGCAACTACCTGAGCTTCAGGCTTAGCTTGCTGGGGACGATCCCGTTCCTCCCTTGCCGCCCGAGTTACGGGGGTGCGATCTTCTACAGGATTTTTAGATTTATAAGCAGGCGTACCAGCTGGGGCTGGCTGCACCAAACAAATAATCATTGGCTCCACCTGCAATTCACGCCTCATGCGCCGCTGTAAACCAACCTCGATTTCCCGTTGCACACCCACCCAATCCACATCGGGGGCATTACCACCGGTGTTGCGTGATAACTGATTCCAACGGTTTTCCAATACCCAGCCCACTTCCCGCTCAGCCCACATCGACATCTTGCGGGGATCAGCAGTGGTAACCACACCGCGCAGATTCACCCGTGGTGGAGCCACCATCAAGCCTTCAGTGCTGATGGCAACAAGAAGGGTGATCACACCATCACCTGCTAATTGCTGGCGTTCTTTTAAAACGCGCGCATCAACAATACCGTTGCGGGAATTATCAAGCAATTCGATACCAGCCTTCACTGGATCACCCTTACGAATTGAATCTGGGGTGAGCTCAACCACATCACCGTTATCGATGATTAATATATTTTCCTCAGGCACACCCATAGATTGAGCGGTGCGGGAATGGCACATCAACATGCGATGTTCACCATGCACAGGCACAAAGAAGCGGGGCCTTGTTAGGGCAAGCATCAACTTTTGATCCTCTTGGCTGCCGTGACCTGAAACGTGAATACCTTCGCCTTTGCCATAAACCACCTTGGCACCGAGCATCATCAAGCGATCGATCGTGTTAACAACAGAGATCGTGTTACCTGGAATTGGGCTGGCTGAAAAGATGATTTTGTCGGTGGATTTAACCTGCACCTGGGGGTGCTCACAACGGGAGATGCGGCTGAGGGCAGCGAGGGTTTCACCTTGGCTACCTGTCATCAATAAAAGCGTTTCACGATCGGGCAGATCGCGTATTTGCTTAATTGGCACAAATAGATCATCTGGGCAGCGGATATAACCCAATTCCCGGGCCTTAGCAATCACGTTGAGCATCGAACGGCCAAGCAAACTAACCTTGCGGCCATGCTTAAGCGCCAGCTCAAGAATCATCGATACCCGATGCACTGAACTAGCAAATGTTGTGATCAACACGCGGCCTTCTGCACTGCCCACATGGCGATCGAGATTGGGGAATACGGCCCGCTCAGAAGGGGTGAAACCAGGCAGTTCAGCATTGGTGGAATCACTAAACATGCAGAGCACACCCTGCTCGCCGTATTGGGCCATGCGCTGAATATCGAAATACTCACCATCCACAGGGGTGTGATCAAATTTGAAATCACCTGTGAATACCACAACACCCACTGGGGTTGTGATCGCCAATGAAAAACTATCGGCAATTGAGTGGGTGTTGCGGATGAATTCAACTTTAAAATGTTGGCCAACTTTCACCACATCCCGTGGTGCAACTGTTTGCAGTGTGGTGCGATCTGCCACACCGGCTTCTGCCATCTTGCCCTCGAGCAGCGAAAGGGCTAAGCGGGGCCCATAAATAATAGGAATATTAAAATGCTTGAGGTGATGGGATATGCCGCCGATGTGATCTTCGTGGCCGTGGGTAACAATCATGCCACGGATACGTTTTTGATTTTCTCTTAAATAACTTGTATCTGGCATCACCACATTAACGCCATGCATACCATCGCTTGGAAAGGCGAGGCCCGCATCCACCATCATCAAATCATCGCCGTATTCAAATACGCAGGTGTTTTTACCAATCTCATGCAATCCACCTAAGGGAATCACCCGTAGGGCGGGGGTTTTGGTTGCAGATGTTGCGGAAGTAGCCATAGAAACCTTTTAAAAAATTAGTTGGTTGAAAAGATAATGAGCAGCTGCCCATCGCCTTGAGGTCAGGTAGGACGCAGGGCGGCAAGTAAAACAGCTAAGGATTCCCGCACGGCATTAGAGGCGGGTAGCAATGGCAATCGGGCGGAGCCAACTGGCCAGCCCTCCAGCTCTAGGGCCGCTTTAAGAGGAATTGGATTACTGCTGCAAAACAAACCTTTCATCAATGGTAATAGACGCTCATGGATGGCGAGGGCCTTTTGCACTTCACCGGCAAGAAACGCTTGGATCATCTGTTGCAATTCCTCGCCCACCAAGTGGCTTGCCACACTCACAACACCAACGGCTCCGAGGGCCAACATGGGCAAAGTTAATGAGTCGTCGCCGCTGTAAATAGCCAACCGATCTCCGCAAACAGCCCGCAGCTGGCTCACCTCATCAACACTGCCACTGGCTGCTTTGTAGGCAACCACATTGGAATAACGCAGCAAACGAGCCGTTGTTTCAGGCGCCAGGCTGGCACCTGTTCTGCCGGGAATGTTGTAGAGCATCAAAGGCAAATCAGCTGCCGCTTCCGCCACCGCGGCGAAATGGGCTTCCATACCCTCCTGGGGTGGCTTGTTGTAATAAGGCACCACCACAAGGGCACCATCGGCGCCAAGGGCTGCGGCCTGCCGGGTTGCTTCCACCGCTTCGGCGGTGCAATTACTGCCTGTGCCGGCTAAAACCTTGGCCTTTCCAGCAACCGCCAAGTGCACTGCCTGCAACAGGGCATGTTGTTCATCCCAGGAAAGGGTGGGTGATTCACCAGTGGTGCCACACACCACCAGGGCGTCGGAACCATGCTCCACCAGGTGATGGGCCAAGCGGCCAGCCAAACCGAGGTCAACGGCCCCATCAGCATCGAATGGGGTAACCATCGCCGTTACCAAACGACCAAATACGGCACTGCTCATCGCCCTATCCCCTGCAGTAATTCAGCGATCTGAATGGCATTCAAAGCCGCTCCCTTGCGGATTTGATCACCACAAAGCCATAGTTCAAGGGCATTTGGATTGCTTAAATCCTGGCGAATACGACCCACCGCCACAGCATCGCGACCGGTTACATCACTGGGCATTGGGAAGCGGTTAGCGGCAAAATCTTCGATCAATTCCAACCCTGGCGCTGCCGCCAATAGCTCCCGCGCTTCCTGCACCGGAAAGGGTTGTTCAAATTCCAAATTCACCGCCTCCGAATGGGCCCGCAATACCGGCACCCGCACGCAGGTGGCACTTAAACAAAGATTGCTTAGGCCCATTATTTTGCGGGTTTCGTTAAGCATTTTCAACTCCTCTTCGCAATAGCCATTGGCCTGCAGAGCGGAATTATGCAAAAACAAATTGAAGGCCAAGGAATAGGGCAAAACCTCACTTACCGGTTCGCCGCCAGCAAGCACGGTGCTGCTCAATTCCCGCAACTCTTCCATGGCCCTCGCGCCTGCACCACTGGCGGATTGGTAGGTGCTCACTATCACCCTTTTCAAAGGCCGCCGCGCCGCTAAGGGGGCTAACACCAAACTGAGCAGGATCGTGGTGCAATTTGGATTGGCGATTATTCCCTTGTGCTGCAGGGCCGCCTGCGGATTAACTTCCGGCACCACCAAAGGCACCTCTGGATCAAGCCGAAAGGCGCTTGAGTTATCGATAACTACAGCCCCCTGCTCCACCGCCAATGGCGCCCACTGGCGCGACACCGAACCCCCAGCTGATGCCAGCAACAGATCAACCCCTTGCAAAGCTGCTGCACTAACGGGCTGCACCTCTAGGTTTTGCCCCTGCCATGGCAACAAAGCTCCGGCTGAGCGGGGGGAGGCCAGCAGCCTTAATTCCTTAATTGGAAAGGCGCGTTCCTTCAATAAAGCAAGCAGCTCTTGGCCCACAGCTCCGGTGGCTCCAAGGATGGCAACTGTTTGCGGATTTGCCGCGGCTACGGGAGTCAACGGTGGTGGATGAAATCAAGCGAAACCTGAGAAGAAACAATAGGCGCTTGGGGGGTGTGCACCGGCCTGTTTCTAGGATCACGGGCTTGGTTCCATTTGGCCCACCCATGAGCAGCACCCTTAAGGTCAGCACTTCTCCCCTCCCCGGCAGTCGTTTAGCCCTTGAGGTGGGGGTACCAGGCAGCCGCTGCCAAGCCTCCTACGAAGCTGCCCTGCTGAAATTAGGTCGCACGGTGAAGTTGGCTGGCTTCCGCCAGGGCAAGGTGCCGCGCTCGGTGCTGTTGCAACAAATTGGCCCACTGCGGGTGAAGGCCACCGCCCTTGAGGAATTGGTTGATGCGGTGCTGCGCGATGCCCTAAGCCAAGAAAACCTAGAAGCCCTGGGCCAACCGGAATTAAGCGGTGGCTTCGACACGCTTTTGGAGCAATTTGAGCCGGGTAAGGAGCTGCTGCTGAAGCTCGAGATGGATGTGCCACCCACTCCGAAGTTAAAAACCACAAAAGGGCTTAAGGCAGAGGCCCAGGAGGTGCTCTACAACCCTGAGCGCATCGATGAATTGCTAGAGCAATCCCGCAAGCAACTGGCCACCTTGGTGCCGATTAGTGATCGGGCTGCCGCCATGGGTGATGTGGCAGTGGTGAGTTTCAGTGGCAGCTTTAGCGATACCAATGAACCGATCAGTGGTGGCAGCGCCGAAAGCCTTGAGGTGGAATTGGAGGAGGGTCGAATGATTCCCGGATTTGTAGAAGGGATTGTGGGGCTAAAACTCGGCGCTGAAACTGAGGTGAACTGTGAATTCCCCAGCGACTATCAAGATGAAACCTGCCGCGGCCGCGCTGCAAAGTTCAAAATCAGCCTCAACGACCTCAAGGCCAAGGAACTTCCCACGCTTGATGATGCCTTTGCTCAACAGGCAAGCGATAAGGAAACCCTGGAGGAGCTGCGGGCCGAATTGGAAACCCGCCTAAAAGCAGATGCCGAAAAACGCCAAAAACAAAACCGCGAGCAGGCCTTACTCAAGGCTTTAGTGGCGGAACTTGAAGTTGAAATACCAGAGAGTTTGGTTAAAGAGGAAATAAACGCGATGTTGCAGGAAACCGCTGCTGAGATGGCCCAACAGGGGCTGGATATCAAAAAGCTATTTACCCCTGAGGTGGTGCGCAATTTGGCGAGTAAATCTCGGCCAGAAGCCACCGAACGCCTGCAAAGCAGCCTTGCCCTGCAAGCCCTTGCCAAGGCGGAGGCCATCAGTGTGGATGCGGCGGTATTGGAAGCAAAAATGAAGGAGGTGATCCGTGGTTTAAGCGACACCAACCGGATCGATCAAAACCGCTTGCGGGCTGCGGTGTCGGAAGACCTACTCAAGGAAGCGGTTTTTGCTTGGCTGGAAGCCAATGCCAGCATCACCATTGTTGGTGCTGAAAAGCCCGCTGAAAGCCCTAAATCAAAAGCCAAGCCCAAGGCAAAGGCTAAAGCCATAGATTGAATGGAATCCAGCAGCGGCCCGTGCTCAACGCTTTAAGCCACCATCCGGTTCATAGCCATTGGCAAAACACCCTGGTTCCCACCGTGGTGGAGCAATCCGGGCGAGGTGAGCGGGCCTTTGATATCTATTCAAGGCTCCTGCGGGAAAGGATCATCTTCCTCGGCACACCGATTAATGATGCGGTGGCTGATGCAATCGTTGCCCAGCTGCTTTTCCTGGAAGCGGAAGACCCTGAGAAAGATATTCAGATCTATTTGAATTCCCCCGGCGGCTCCGTTACGGCTGGCCTCGCCATCTACGACACCATGCAGCAGGTGAGCCCAGATGTGGTAACGATCTGTTATGGCCTTGCCGCCAGCATGGGTGCCTTTCTGCTTTGCGGCGGCCGCAAAGGCAAGCGCTTAGCCCTGCCCAATGCCCGGATAATGATCCACCAACCCCTTGGTGGCGCCCAGGGCCAGGCCGTTGATATTGAAATCCAAGCCAAAGAAATTCTGTTTCTCAAAGAAACGCTCAATGGCTTAATGGCCGAACACACGGGCCAACCAATCGAAAAAGTTGCCGAGGATACAGACAGGGACTACTTTCTTTCACCCCATGAGGCTGTGGAATATGGCCTTATCGACAAAGTAGTAGTTGATTGACGATTGACGCGAGCCCTTTTGGGGTTGATCCTGTTTTCTAGGAAGGTAACCAGCAACAGGCGATGGCCAAATTCGATGCCCACCTGAAGTGCTCGTTCTGCGGTAAATCGCAGGAACAAGTGCGCAAGTTGATTGCCGGGCCCGGCGTTTATATCTGCGACGAATGCATCGACCTATGCAACGAAATCCTTGATGAGGAGCTGGTGGAAGCCCAAGGAGGTAGCCGCCATGCCCACCAGGAGAACAGTCGTAAAACGGTTCCAAGCAAAAAAGCAACTAAACCTGTTCCCACCCTTGCCAGCATCCCGAAACCACGGGAGATAAAAAGTTTCCTTGATCGCCAGGTGGTGGGCCAAGAGGAAGCAAAAAAAGTGCTTTCCGTTGCTGTTTATAACCACTACAAACGCTTGGCCTGGCAGGGGGATGGCAGTGGTGAACGGGAGGAGAGTGCCACCCGTTTAAGCAAATCAAACATCCTTTTAATCGGTCCCACGGGCTGCGGTAAAACCCTGCTCGCCCAAACCCTGGCTGAGTTGCTTGAGGTGCCTTTTGCCGTGGCTGATGCCACCACCCTCACGGAAGCCGGCTATGTGGGAGAGGATGTGGAAAATATCCTGCTGCGCTTACTGCAAAAGGCGGATTTAGATGTGGAACAAGCCCAAAGGGGCATTATTTATATTGATGAGATCGATAAAATTGCCCGTAAAAGTGAAAATCCATCGATCACCCGCGATGTATCCGGTGAAGGTGTTCAGCAAGCACTACTAAAAATGCTTGAGGGCACAGTGGCGAATGTGCCACCCCAAGGCGGCCGCAAACATCCCTATCAAGACTGCATTCAAATAGATACCAGCCAGATCCTATTCATCTGCGGCGGGGCATTTGTTGGCCTCGAGGATGTGATCCAAAGGCGTTTGGGCCGCAATGCGATCGGATTTGTGCAAACCGACAACAGGGGCCGCAATCGCAATAAGGAATTGGATGCCGCCAAGGTATTGCGCCACCTGGAACCCGATGATCTTGTGAAATATGGCCTAATCCCTGAATTCATTGGTCGCATGCCGGTTAGCGCCGTGCTCGAACCCCTAGATGAGGATGCCCTAGAGGCAATTCTCACCGAACCGCGCGATGCCCTAGTGAAGCAATTTCAAACCCTGCTTTCTATGGATAGTGTGCGTTTGGAATTTGAACCAGGGGCGATTAGGGCAATTGCGATTGAAGCCAACCGCAGAAAAACTGGCGCCCGGGCCCTGCGCGGAATTGTGGAAGAGCTGATGCTTGATTTGATGTACGACCTACCTGGCAGGGATGATGTACCCAAATTTGTTATTACCCAAGAATTAGTGGAAGAACGCCATGGTGCCAAGGTTCTAGCCCATCCCACCAGCCTGGATCAACAGGAAACGGCCTGAGCCAATGGCCGCGGCCGATCACCTAGAGGTACCTAGGGGCCATGGTTTATTTATGCACCATGGCATCGATCTTGGCGATGGAACCGTGGTGCATTATTTGGAGGGAAAACAAATTCTGCGCAGCAGCGTAGAAGAATTCAGCCTAGGTGAACCGCTCAAAATAGTGCCCCATGCTGATGCTGATCCCGTTGGTGTAACCCTGCGGCGAGCGATGGGACGCTTGGGGGAAGAACGCTACAACCTGTTATTAAATAACTGCGAACACTTTGCAGTTTGGTGTAAAACCGGTTGCCACCGCAGCAGCCAAGTGGAAAAGGCCTTGGGTTACGGTCAAATGTTATTAGAACAGGGCCTAAATATCAATCAAGAACTAAATATTAGCCATGGCCTAAAAGAACTTAAAAATGGCCTAAAAAAATTGGAACAAAAGCGCCAACAACTCAGTGAACAAACCTTTGCAGATCAATTGCAGGCGGTGGAAACCCTAAAAAGCCAGCTCCAAGATTTACTGAGGGGAAAACCCCAAGCCTGAGTAGCCTCTAGCCATGGCTTACGAACCGCTGCACCATAAATACAGGCCCCAGCGGTTTGATCAGCTAGTGGGCCAGGAGGCAATTGCAGCCACCCTTAGCAATGCATTACGCACTGGTCGCATTGCACCGGCCTACTTATTTAGCGGCCCGAGGGGAACGGGCAAAACCTCCAGCGCTCGCATTCTGGCTCGATCGCTTAATTGCATTGCCAGTGATGGCCCCACGCCAGAACCCTGCGGTAGCTGCGAATTGTGCCGCTCGATCGCAGCCGGCAGCGCCCTTGATGTGATCGAAATAGATGCCGCATCTAATACAGGCGTAGACAACATCCGCGATTTAATCGAACGCTCCCGCTTTGCACCGGTGCAGGCGCGCTGGAAGGTTTATGTGGTGGATGAATGCCACATGCTTTCAACGGCAGCTTTTAATGCCCTACTAAAAACCCTGGAGGAACCACCACCAAGGGTGGTGTTTGTGCTCGCCACCACTGATCCCCAACGGGTGTTACCAACGATCTTGAGCCGCTGCCAGCGGTTTGATTTTCGCCGTATTCCCTTGGGGTCGATGGAAAGTCATTTGGCTTGGATTGCCAAAGAAGAGCAAATCCAAATCAATGCAGCGGCCTTGCACCTAGTGGCCCAATTGGCCCAAGGGGGCCTAAGGGATGCGGAAAGCCTGCTGGATCAACTCAGTTTGCTGCCGCCGCCGGTGGAACCAGAGGCGGTTTGGGAACTACTTGGGGCGGTGCCAGAACAGGAATTATTGAGCCTGGCGAGGGCATTGGTTGCAACTGATCCCGTTGGCCTATTGGAAAATTGCCGCGGCCTTCTGGATCGCGGTAGGGAAGCCACCGCAGTGCTTCAGGGTATTGCGGGTTTATTGCGGGATTTAGTGCTGGCTTTAGCTGCACCGGACCAACCGGAATTAAGCAGCTTTTCTCCAGCTAATAGGGCTGAATTACCGGCGTTAGCAAACCAAGCTGGCCTGCAAAAATTGCTGGCTTGGCAACAGGGTTTAAAAGGTAGTGAGGCCCAACTACGCCAGAGCGCCCAACCGCGTTTATGGCTTGAGGTTTTAATGCTGGGATTACTGGCGGAACAGAGCACTATCAGCGCGCCAACAGCAGTTTCAACACCAACTACAACCACCACTCCAGCGCAAACTTCTACTCAAAGTCAAATTCCAGCTGCAATTCCAAATCCCCCAACTACAGCTACAGCTTCGCCAGTAGAAAATCAAAACGGACCCGATTTAGCAGCCATTTGGCAACAGATCTTGGCAAGTTTGGAATTACCTTCTACCCGCATGTTGCTATCACAACAGGGCGAACTAGTGCGGCTTGATAAATCAAAAGCTGTGGTGCGAGTAGCGCCAAATTGGCTGGCGATGGTGCAAAGCCGCCTGCCCCTATTGGAGCAAGCCACTGAGCGGGCCTTGGGCTCGCCGCGGCAGCTAATGCTGGAAACAGGTAGTGCCCAAACTCATGCACCTATTGAAGTAGCTGCACCGCTAACACCAGTTAAAATTATTGAAAACAATCCAGTTATTGAGAGCAAAGCAGCTGTTGAAAGCAAACAAGAATTTCAACAAGAAACAAAACAACCAAGCCCAAGTAATGGCATTGAAGTGGAAGCTAAACGCTTAGCTGAATTTTTTAACGGCGAGGTTATAGCAGCAGAAGAAAATATTGATTAAATTACAAGCCCACATGTGCGGTTTTTGCCCATACCAATCTTTTTGGTTTAAAAGCCATCTTTAAACTAACCCAAGGGATCACTAAAAACCAGTGCATAAGATATGTGTTGGCAATTAATAAAGTTAATCCTGAGCTGGAAGGTAGGGCCGGGCCTTCGCTAAAGCGGCTGCCGGCACGTTTAATCGCAAGGGCGCTGAAACCTACCGTTGATATTGATAAAGGCCAGAGCAGTGGCAACTCACGCCAGGCTAATGCGGCAAATAAATCACCATAAATTGCCACTGGCAATGCATATTGGAGAAGGAAAAATACCAATAAATCAAGCCTTTGTTTAATGCTCAGCTTGTTTGATATCAAAGCAGGCCAGTAATCAAGGTAACGCTGCAAACCACCCTCAGCCCAGCGCTGCCTTTGGCGCAACAGGGCACCCCAACGGGCAACTGGTTCCTCTTGCACCGGTGGATTCCAGATCACACCAATCGCTTCTCCAGCCAAGAGCAATCGAAAGCTCAGATCTAAATCATCGGTAACTGTGTCTTCATTAAATCCACCGCAGGCAAGCAACACCTCGCGCCGCAGTAGTTGTCCATTACCCCGTAATTCACCAATACCCCCAGAACAAATCCGACCCTCTTGCATCACCGCATCAAAGGCCATCTCAAGGGCTTGGGAGCGGGTTAGCCAACTGGTTTCAGCCTTATCCACCGCCTTGCGCAATTGCAGGGCACCCCATTGGCGCCGTTGCAAATGCGGCAGCAAACGCATCAACAGATCTGGAGCAAAGCTGGCATCTGCGTCTAACACCATCAACCAATCAGCTTTGAGCTGGGGCAATAGGGCATTGAGGGCTGCGCTCTTGCCACCACCTGAATCCCGCAGGCGATGCTGCACGTGAAGGAAAGGAAAATGTTGTTTAAGGCCTTCCAGGATCTTGGCGGTGTTATCCAAGCTGCCGTCATTCATTACCCAAAGGTTGAGCTGATCCTTGGGGTAATCCAAATCCGCCACCGCCTGCACCAAACGGCCAATTACGGCCTCCTCGTCCCTGGCGGCCACCAGCACATCAACCCGGGGCAGCTGGTTGGCCCCATCCACAGGCAAACAAGGCTCCATATCAACGCTGCTGCTAAACATCGTGCGCAAGCCATAGCCGCACAGCAACAATGCTGCGCCTAATGCCGGCAGCAGGCCCCGCAAGGGACCCAGCCAATGGGGTGCTGCCCCAGCACCTAAACAAGCCAAAACAAAAATCAGGGCCTTGCGCCTACGGCCTTCGGGCCAACACAATTGAGTGGAATCGCCTTCAGCCATATGGCGTTTCCTCCCCAATGGCACCAACTTTAAGGGAATAGCTACCTAGGCAAGCTTTTCAACTTTTCCAAAACCGTGCCCGGGAAGTAGTACTTGAGGATTTGAGCACTGCTCCAGCCCTTTTGGGCCAATTCGATGGCACCGGCTTGGGAAAGGCCAACCCCATGGCCAAAACCAGCGCCATCAAACCGCCAAACCCCAGGCTCTTCTTTTACAACCACAAAAAGTGTGCTTGGTAATTGGCGCAGGCGCCTGCGGATTTGATCCCTACGCAAATTCAATGAACCCTCACTGCCCTGCACTAAAAGGTCCACCACCCGGCCGCTGGGGCCCCGCTGCTGCACCAACAAGTTTTGAACATTGCCCAATTTCGCTGAAGCGGCAAGGGCGGCAAGCTCTTGGCTGCTGATCCGCCGCTGCCAGCGGTGGCGCGGATGGGCTGCACCATGCAGGTTGGCACCATCTTCCAGCAATTTATTGAGCCCAACCCCTTCGATGATTGGCAAGGGAAAACGTTTTTTCTCGCTACCTGGGCCATCCAGCTGGGCCTTTAGATAGGGCAGGGAACCACCCCCCCAACCCTCCTCAAACCCAGCTGAAACCCCGCCATTAGAGGCGCTGTAAACCCCATGGACCGGTTTTCCCTTCCAGGTGAGCAATAAACCTTTGCTGGCATCAAGGGCCAGCCGCAATTTGCTGCCCACCTGGCTTGGGTCGCCGTAAACCTGGCATTGGCTATCGGCGCAAAGGTGATAACCATCGATATGAAAGCGCTGTTGGTTAGCCAGGGCCCAGGTGCGGGCCAACACCGCTTGGGCAGCCTGGGCAGCGGCGGGGGCAGAAGCACCAATCTCATGGGGTACCACCCCCTGCAGATAGGTTTCCAAAGGCACCTGCTCAACTAGGGCCCAGGTGCCATAGGCATCCCGTTGCAAGCGGAAGGGTCCGCCATAAACGCCGCCATTCCAAAGCAACCCCCGGGGTGCTTTCAATTGAATCGGTCCATCAAGATTTAAAACCTGGCCGGCTTGCCTTAACTGCGGCTGCCAGTGCAGGCGATTATTCAAACGCACCTCGCTGCTAATTCCATCAGGGGCTGGGCTT
Organism: Synechococcus lacustris Maggiore-St4-Slac; assembly: GCF_024345595.1. Lineage (NCBI taxonomy): Bacteria > Bacillati > Cyanobacteriota > Cyanophyceae > Synechococcales > Synechococcaceae > Synechococcus > Synechococcus lacustris. The sequence goes on from NZ_JAGQBK010000003.1 coordinate 96,969, forward strand.
TCAAGGGGGGCCCACACCTCCCAATCCCCCGGCCGCGCCAACAGGGGCTGGGCACCCTTTAAACGCCAAAGGCGAGCCTGCTCATATGCCGATTCATAGCTGGGGAAAGGTCCCAACACCCGCCGCTCCACCAGCAGCGGCCGAGCCAAAGGCTGGCGCACCCAATGGATTTCAAAGCGATCCGCCTGGCGTTGAACCCCCTTGCTATCCCGCAGGGTGAGAAACCCTGCTGCTGCCCTTAATTCCAGGGGTGCAGCGGCGGCCGGCAAGCGCTCAGCAATGCCCACCCACACCACGGGATTACTGCCGGCTATGGCTGGCGGCGCCTTAGTGGGCCAGTGCAGGGGCAGATCAGCCGCCTGCAATTCGCTTCTACAGGCGGCCATTAAGGCCAAGGGCACAAATAAGGCGAATGGAACTAAACGCACGCAGCTAGGCAAAAGGGAGGTTGAGAAGCTAGTTTGGTTGTTTGCGCGCCATACGTTAGAGATGCCGAAGCTCAAAACCCGCCGGGCCGCCGCCAAGCGTTTCCGCATTACGGGCAGCGGCAAATTCATGCGTCGTCATGCATTTCACAACCACCTGCTAGACCATAAAAGCCCTAAGCGCAAACGCTTTTTGGGCACCATGGCAGTGGTGGATGAAACCGACCACGACCGCGTAAGCCTCATGCTTCCCTACGCCAGCTGATCGCCGGCTGCTTCATTTTTTATTCCTACCTGCATTTATTTCTGAACCATGGCCCGCGTTAAGAGGGGCAACGTTGCCCGTAAACGTCGTAACAAGATTCTTCGCATAGCCCGCGGTTTCCGTGGTGGCAACGGCAGCTTGTTCCGCACCGCTAATCAGCGGGTCATGAAGGCCCTATGCAATGCCTATCGCGACCGTCGCCGCCGTAAGCGCGATTTCCGCCGCCTTTGGATTGCTCGCATCAATGCCGCTGCCCGCATCAATGGCCTCAGCTACAGCCGCCTGATGGGCGGTTTGAAAAAAGCTGATGTGCGCATTAACCGCAAGATGCTCTCTCAAATTGCAATCCTCGATCCCACCAGTTTTGAAAAGGTGGTGGGTGCCGCTAAGGCTTGATGGAAATAACACTGCCCCAGGCCTATCTACTGGGCTTGATTGGCCTGCTTGGCCTGGTGGCAGTGGTGGTAGCCCGGCAGGTATTGAGGGTGAGGAAAGATGAGGCTCGCCTGGCCAAATTGGAGCTGCAGTGCAGTGGCAACACCAAGGCGGAAGCCGCCAGCCTCTATGAACTTGGTTCGGTGCAATTGGATAAACGCTTATTTGCTCAAGCTGTTACCACTTTAAAAAAAGCGGTTAAACAACTTGATAATGAACCGGAAGAAGCCCAGGCCCTTGTGCAAAATGCCCTTGGTTTTGCTTTAGCTGCTCAACAAAACCATAATGATGCGATTCGTCATTACAGGCTCGCCTTAAGGGCAAAGGCTGAATATCCTGTGGCCCTAAATAATATGGCCTATTCCCTAGAGAAGCAGCAAAAACTCAGTGATGCAATCAATACCTATGTTCAAGTGCTGGAACTAGAGCCAACGAATCCAACAGCAATCAAACGCTTAAAATTGCTTAAGCCAGAGGCAATACCGAATAAGTAAATATAAAAGTTATAAAATAGCTAAAATCAACTTACCAAAGGCCGCGCACCGCAGGGGCTGGGGCGCTATTTGCAACAGGTGCTAGCTCAAGGATTGCACCAGCACTGGTGAGCCGCGGACCCTCCCAACTACTTAATTTCAACATTTCCAAACCTTGGAATTCACCACCGGGCTCCAAGCCAACTGGCAATTTATCACCTAGTAATAACATCTCCATTTGATCGCTTTTAGCATTTATATTTGCCTGCACCGGCACCGATTGGCCGCCTAAAGTGAGCACACCAAATAAATCTAAACGCTGGCCAATTGCCACAAGGCGATTGATATTTAATTCAGCAACTATGGAACGGGGGGCATTTTTTGTACTCAGGGCACCGCGCCACTGGCGCGGCATGGTGCCAACTAAATATTGGGCATAGGCCTCTGGATCGAAATTATCAACTTGAATGCGATCTGCATTAAGGGGATCCAAGGGCTCCAATCTGAGCAAACCAGAATCCACCCCAGCGGGTGGTTTAAATGGCACAAAAGCCGGCGGTGTTGCCGCTAGCAGGGGCAAGGTAAGCAACAGCGGCATCACAGGATGGAGCTCTGCCCAAACCGTAGGGGGTTAACCCCCATAAATGACTATCGCCCCGCCAGCTCTTGATCCGTTCTGCCCCCCAGCCATGCAAAACAACAACATGATTACCACCGCAGATCCACTGCTAATTGGCGGCCGTGAGTTCAGCAGCCGTTTGATCACCGGCACCGGCAAATATCCAAGCATCGATGCCTTGCAGCAAAGCATTGCCGCCAGTGCCTGTGAAATCGTTACGGTTGCCGTAAGGCGTGTGCAAAGCAATGCCCAAGGCCATGGCGGCCTGATGGAAGCAATCGATTGGTCGAAAATCTGGATGCTGCCCAACACCGCCGGTTGCGCCACCGCCGCAGAGGCGATCAGGGTGGCCCACCTGGGACGGGAACTAGCGGCCCTAGCAGGCCAATCGGATAACAATTTTGTGAAGCTTGAGGTGATTCCCCCAGGGCCCCACCTGCTGCCGGATCCAATCGGCACCCTGGAGGCCGCTGAAACCCTTGTGAAGGAGGGCTTTGCCGTGCTGCCTTATATCCATGCCGACCCAGTGCTGGCCCAAAGGCTGGAGCAGGTTGGTTGCGTAACGGTGATGCCGCTGGCCTCACCGATCGGCAGTGGCCAAGGCCTAGCCAACTTGGCCAATATCCGTTTGATCATCGAAGCGGCCCAGGTTCCAGTGGTGGTTGATGCCGGCATCGGCATACCCAGCGACGCTGCCCTCGCGATGGAAATGGGCGCTGATGCCGTTTTGATCAATAGCGCCATTGCCCTGAGCGCCAACCCCGCCCGCATGGCCAGGGCCATGGCTTTGGCCACCACCGCAGGCCGCGAGGCCCTGCTGGCCGGTGCAATGCCCCGCCGCAGGGAAGCAAGTGCCAGCTCACCAACAACCGGCTTGGTGGGCAGTTGATCAAAGCATCTGGGGCCCTTTGCAATTCCTACCGGGATCCCTGTAGTAGCTTGCCCTGATGGAGCCGGGCTCCAATCGACAGGAGACATGCGTGAAGGTCTTGGTGCTCGGTGGTGACGGCTTCTGCGGCTGGCCCTGTGCCGTGAACCTCGCAGATGGTGGCCACGATGTGGTGGTGGTAGACAACCTCAGTCGCCGCAAGATCGACATCGATCTGGAGGTTGAGTCCCTCACCCCCATCAGCAGCATCGGCGAGAGGTTGCGGGTATGGGAGGAAGTGGGCGGTAAACCAATGCGGTTTATCAACCTTGATATTGCCCAGGATTACGACCGCTTAGTGGAACTGCTGCGCCAGGAGCAACCGCAAGCGGTGGTGCATTTCGCTGAACAGCGGGCTGCTCCCTACTCGATGAAAAACAGTGTTACAAAGCGCTACACCGTTGATAACAACGTAAACGGCACCCACAACCTGCTCTGCGCCATCGTTGAAAGCGGCCTGGATGTGCACATCGTGCACCTGGGCACCATGGGGGTTTATGGCTATGGCTCCCATCGCGGTGCCACCATCCCCGAGGGTTACCTCACCGTTGAAGTGCCCCAACCAGACGGCAGCCGTTTTGTGGAAAAAATCCTGCATCCATCGGATCCAGGCAGCGTTTATCACATGACAAAAACGCTTGATCAACTGCTTTTTCATTACTACAACAAAAACGACGGCATCCGCATCACCGACCTGCACCAGGGCATCGTGTGGGGCACCAACACGGAACAAACCAGCCGCGACCCGCGCTTAACCAACCGTTTTGATTACGACGGCGACTACGGCACCGTTTTAAATCGCTTCTTAATGCAGGCGGCCATCGGCTATCCCCTCACCGTGCACGGCACCGGCGGTCAAACCCGCGCCTTTATCCACATCCGTGATTCCGTGCGCTGCGTGCAACTTGCCCTTGAACATCCCCCCAGCGCAGCTGAAAAGGTAAAAATCTTCAACCAGATGACCGAAAGCCATCAGGTTGGTGCCCTAGCTGAAAAAGTAGCTGCCCTCACAGGAGCGAGCATCAACTATCTGCCCAATCCCCGCAAAGAAGCGATTGAAAATGATCTGATCGTTGACAACCGCTGTTTTATCGAGCTTGGCCTTGAACCCACCACCCTCGATAACGGTTTGATGAATGAGGTGGTGGATGTGGCCAAACGCTATGCCGATCGCTGCAACCGCAGCCGGATCCCCTGTGTGTCTGCCTGGACCCAAACCCAGGCCCAGGCCTTAAACCAGGGCTAAGGCTTTGAAAATTGCCTTCTTCACCGAAACCTTTCTGCCCAAGGTGGATGGGATTGTTACCAGGCTCACCCGCACGGTTGAGCAACTGGTAATTGCTGGCGATGAGGTGTTGGTTTTTTGCCCAGAGGGGGCACCCAGCAGTTTTGCCGGTGCCCGCATCGTTGGGGTGCCAGCGATGCCGCTGCCCCTATACCCCGAGCTCAAATTGGCCCTGCCACGGCCAGCGGTATCTGATGCCCTCGATCAATTTCAACCTGATCTGGTGCATGTTGTTAACCCAGCCGTGTTGGGTTTAGGGGGCATTTGGCTGGCAAAAACCCGTGAATTACCACTGGTGGCCAGCTATCACACCCATCTGCCCAAATACCTCGAGCACTACGGCATGGGCATGTTGGAGCCGCTGCTTTGGGAATTGCTCAAGGCGGCCCACAACCAAGCCCAGCTGAATCTATGCACATCAACGGCCATGGTGGCTGAATTGCGCAGCCATGGCATTCAACACACCGCCCTTTGGCAACGGGGTGTTGATACCGATCTATTTCAACCGGAACGGGCTCGGCCTGAAATTCGCAACCGCTTGCTTGGCAACAACAGCAACAGCGATGCCCTTCTGCTTTATGTGGGCCGCCTATCAGCTGAAAAACAAATTGAACGGATTCGGCCTGTGCTTGATGCCCTTCCCCAAGCCCGTTTGGCTTTGGTGGGTGATGGACCCCATCGGCAGCAGTTGGAAAAAGTATTTGCCGGCACCGCCACCACCTTTGTGGGTTACCTAGGGGGGGAGGAACTGGCTGGCGCCTATGCCAGCGCTGATGCCTTCCTGTTCCCCTCCAGCACTGAAACCCTAGGCCTGGTGCTACTGGAAGCTATGGCTGCCGGCAGCCCAGTGGTGGCCGCCCGCCGCGGCGGCATCCCCGACATCGTTACCGATGGTGTTAATGGCTGCCTATATGAACCGGATGGCCCGAACGATGGGGCTGCCAGCTTGATTGCTGCCACTAAACGGCTACTGGGTAACCACAATGAGCGGCAGCAACTGCGGCAGCAGGCCAGGGCGGAAGCGGAACGCTGGGGTTGGGCTGGCGCCACCGCTCAACTGCGCAATTACTACGGCCAGGTGGTGGGTTTAGCGCCTGAATTAGTTAAAGCAGCTTGAGCTGGCATTTTTTTAAAAAATACCTCCATTAGTTTTTTCACCATCGGCGCTGAAACCGTGCCGCCATAACCACCGCTATTTTCGGCAAACGCAACGATCACAAGCTGCGGCTTTTCGGCTGGGGCATAGCCACCAAACCAGGCATGGTCTGGCCTGGGTGGATCCTCGCCAGTGCCGGTTTTACCTGCCACTGCCGGCAGATTTGGATCGGCTAGCACCTTTGCCGTACCTTCCGTTACGGCGCGGCGCAGGCCTTGATGCAACATCTTGATTGTGTCTGCTTTTAAACCCATTCCTTGCGGTTTTGGCACATGCTTACCCTCCACCAAATGGGGTGTTACCAAATTGCCACCATTTGCTACAGCTGCATATAAACGAGCCATTTGTAATGGTGTTACCTGCAATGCTCCCTGGCCAATTGCAGAGGTAATTGTGTCTACGGGCGTCCAAGCTTCTTTCAACACCTGCTTTTTCCAGGCGGCATCACCTAGCAAACCAGGTGATTCTTCCGTTTTTAATTCAATACCCGTATAACTGCCATAACCAAAACGCCTAGCCGCCTTAAATAATTCCGCCTCACCCACCTTTAAACCAACCTGGTAATAGAAACTATTACTGCTAACTGCTAGGGCCAAGGGAAAGCCAATCGCCCCAAAACTACCGTGGTCGCCGTAGCACATCCCCGCATAGCAAAATGAATTAAAGGTTGGCAATGTTGATTTAGCATTCATCAAGCCAGATTCAATACCTGCGGCGGTGGTAACAATCTTGAAGGTGCTGGCCGGTGGAAATCCCTGCAGCGCCCTATTTAATAATGGCGCCTCAGTTCGATTAAGAAATTTCCACTCGGCTGTGTTGATATTACGCGAAAATATATTTGGATCATAATTAGGTTTACTTGCCATTGCTCGCACCGCTCCGGTGCGGGGATCTAAAGCAACGATCGCTCCTTTTGCAACGGTTCCCAAGGCCTCATCTGCAGCCCGTTGTAGATCCAAATCCAAGGTGAGGGTGAGATCTTTTCCTGCTTTTGCCTGCTTATCACCCAATACCCTTTGCACCTCACCGGCAGCATTAACCTCCAATTGCTGGCCGCCCCATTCGCCCCTTAGGTGATTTTCATATACAGCTTCTATGCCGATGCGGCCAATGCGATCTTGGATGCGGTAACCCTTCTCTTCTAAATACTGATATTCAGCATCGGTAATTGGGCTGGTGTAACCCAACACATGGGCACCGAGGGCGCCGTAGGTATAGGAGCGGCGATAATCCTGATCCACTTGTAAACCCTGTAAATTCGCCTGTTGTTCCTTTAAACGCAGCACCTGATCAGGTTTTAAATCAGCGATTAATTCAATGCGATAACCATCGGGGTTAAGGCCACTTTGGCGCTGATGATTTAAACGATCAGCCGGTATTTGCAGCAAATTAGCTAAACGCGGTTGCAGTTGCTGCCAGCGGGCATCATTGAGCTCCTTAGGTAATAAATAAAGGTTATAGGTGAGGCGATTACCGGCCATCAACCGGCCGCGGCGATCCAATAACCTGCCCCGCATTGGCGAACGGGGCACTAGGCGCACCCGGTTTTCATCGGCCAATACGCGATTTTCGCTGCCATGGGCCAATTGCAACCAGGCCAATCGGCCTGCCATTGCAGTTAGTAGGGCAATAATAAAAATCAGCAACAAAGCCGGCTGTTGATCCATGCCGCTAAAACGCTGGCCGCGGCGCCCCATGGACGGGGTCATTTAATCAATAGTTTTTGCAATGCACTTAAACGCTTTGAAATAGCAGCTAAGCGCTCACTTAAATCAACTGTTTCTGCAGGTGGTTCTGAAACGGTTACCTGCACCGTTACTAAATCGTCGCTATCAACAGGTGTGCCTTGAAACTTTGCCAAGGCCTCCTGCACAAGCCGTTGGGCCGCCTGCAACCCCAAGTTCAAAAGCGGATTCGAGGTTGGGGATTGGCTCATGAGTTGCGTTAACGCAGCTGTTGCACACCAGGTTGCAAGATTAACGGACGGCAAAACTGTTGGGCGCCCATAAACCAACCGCCTAAACCAGCAAGCAACACCAAACCACTGATTGGCAGCAGGGCATTGCGGGTAACGGGATCAAGGCTCCACTCCTGCCATTCCTTAAGCCAACGGTCGCGGGAGAAACGCCGCTTCTCGGCCCGTTGGGCTTGGCTGCGGCGCTTAAGCGACTTAGCCACCCAGCGCTCAAAAGCCCGTTTTTTTGTAACCGCCATCTTGCGCTCCAGTTCCAGCAACTGGCCAGCGGTGAGCTCAGGATTAAAGGTACTGATCAATTCAAGGCTTTTAAGGAACATTTCCACTGCCCCTGCCTTGATAGCCCTTTCTTCTTCACTGAGGCCGTCCCACACCACCTCGGGATAGAAACGCAGTCGATTTTTTAGAATTTGCTCCTCTTCCATCTGGCCCGGTTCCCGCAGCCAGCGGTCGGTGTTGGCATCAAAGCGACGCCAATAGAGGAATGGATTCAGATAGATGGTTTTACCAGCAATCTCGATGCTGTCTTGCTGCAACCTGCGTTGCAGCTGGGGATCCTGCTGAAGCGAAGCGGTGGCGCCCACAGGTTTAGGTAAGGGGCCTAATTTTATCGCTGCTGGCAAGGGCGCACCAGTCTTGACAGATCCGCGAACCTTGGGCTGGGCCACCCCTGCCTGTCAACGCCATCCATGGCCAAGTCCCGGTGACACAAGACCACCGGGCAACTATTACAAGCTCAACTACTCCCACTCAATGGTGCCTGGGGGTTTACTGGTGATGTCGTATACAACTCGGTTAACACCCTCCACCTCATTAACAATGCGGTTTGAGATGCGTTCCATCACCTCGTAGGGCAAGCGCGACCAATCGGCGGTCATGCCATCTTCACTGCCAACACAACGCAACACGATTGGGTAGGCATAGGTGCGTTTATCACCCATTACCCCCACACTGCGCACGGGCAAAAGCACGGCAAAGGCCTGCCAAATTTCGTGATAGAGCCCCGCATCACGCACCTCCTCCCGCACGATTAAATCTGCATCCCTAAGGATTTGTAATTTCTCCTCATTCACCTCACCCAAAATACGAATAGCAAGGCCGGGTCCGGGGAAAGGATGGCGCCTAACTATCTCCTCTGGCAAACCTAAACTACGGCCAACTTTACGCACTTCATCTTTAAATAAACGCCGCAAAGGCTCCACAAGTTTAAATTGCAAATCCTTTGGCAAGCCTCCAACATTATGGTGGCTTTTTATTTTTACTGCCACCCTTTCGCCGGTTTTTGGATCAACATTAGTGCCAGCACTTTCGATCACATCAGGGTAGAGAGTGCCCTGGGCTAAGTAATCAAAAGGTCCTAATTTTTTACTCTCTTCTTCAAATACCCTGATGAATTCTGCACCGATAATTTTACGCTTTTCCTCCGGATCAGAAATATGGGCAAGTTTTGCAATAAATCTTTCACGAGCATTGATATATTCCACATTAATATGAAAGCGTTTATCAAAAAATTCAACTAAAAATTCAGGCTCGCCCTTACGCATAAAGCCCTGATCAATAAACATACATGTGAGCTTATCTCCGATGGCACGATGCAAAAGAAAAGCCAATGTAGATGAATCAACACCGCCTGAAAGTGCTAGTAGCACTCGCTTATCTCCCACCTGAGCTCGCACTGAGGCAATTGCCTCATCAATAAATACATCGGTGGTCCAATCGGGGGCACAGCCACAAATGTGATAAACAAAATTGCGCAATAGCGCCATGCCACAACTTGAATGCACCACCTCTGGGTGAAATTGCACGCCGTAAAGCCTGCGCTGGTGGTTGGCAACAACTGCCTCTGGAGTGTTATCGGTGTGGGCTAATCGACTAAAACCCTCTGGCAGGGCCACCACCGAATCCCCATGGCTCATCCACATGGTGGAACCATCGTCCACATTGGTTAGTAGATCGGTGGGATCATCAACCCAAAGCGGTGCTTTGCCGTATTCACCCCGCTCCGAGGCCTCCACCCGGCCCCCCAATTGCTGCACCATCAACTGCATGCCGTAGCACACACCAAGCACTGGTATTCCCAATTCCCAGAGGCCCGGATCGCTTACTGGTGCGCCATCTGCATAAACGGAATTCGGGCCACCGCTGAGGATGATCCCCTTTGGCGCCAACTCCCGCAGCTGCTCCAATGTGGTGGTGTGGCTTAACACCAGGGAATACACCTCGGTTTCCCTCACCCTGCGGGCGATCAACTCCGAATACTGGGAGCCGAAATCGAGGATCACGATGGCTGGGCGACGCCCCTCCGCCCCCTCTAGGCCGGCCAGAGCAGCGGACATCAGCAAAAAGGCATTCGCTCTAGCCTAGGGGCAAGGGGGTGGAAACCAAAATTCAGCCTGGGAACCAACGGCCCATAGCCGTCTGGAGCGATCAAATAGGGCCGCCCCCGGCTTGAGGCTAGAACCCACCGTTTCCCGCAGATAGGTGCTGCAGCGCTGTTCAATGCTGGCGGCAATGCGCCGCCGCAGGCGCTGAGCAAGCAATGGTTGCTGCAGTTCCAACTGCACCATGGCCTGCTCCACCGTGGCGGCCTCCCATAATTTGTGCAGCGCTTCCCCCTGCAAACCCTCAAGGGCGGCAAGGGCTGTAAGCACCTCCGCACGACCATCGGCCAGATGGTGATGGGTGTGAAAAATACCCCCCGCTAATTTCAATAATTTGCCGTGGTAGCCAAACAACAACAGCCGCTCCACCCCAGCCGCCGCTGCCGCCGCCAAAAGGGGCCCAAGCCAATTGCCAACCTTGAGTAATTTCGCTTCTGAGATACCCAGCTGGGGCGCCAGGTTTAAGCCGTTTTCACCCACCACCAACACCAATTCTTTGCAACCCTCAGGGGTTTCCAGCCGGCGTTGCAATTCAGCTAATGCCTGTTGCAAAGCATCTGGGCCAGCACTTTGCTGCACCTTGGCCTGGTTACCAATCAAAGCCAAACCTTCCACCACACCGAAAGCGGCATTGCTGGTGCGTTCCGCCAGAACCCTGCCCCTGGGAATAATCAATTGCAAAACCAACTTGGCTTGCGCTGGCAGCAGCGGCAGCAAGTTGATTTCCAACAACTCACGGGCATAGCTGGATAAACAGAGCTCACCAGAATCAGCAAATACGCCAAGGCCTTCTCCGGCCATCAGCTGCAGCCTCTGCTCGCCAGCACCCCAATGGGCCTCAACCCAAATCATTAGGCCCCTGGTGAGATCCAGGGCCGCACCCCCTTCACACATAGCCATCGCCAAACAGCGACCCTCCCCCAGGGGTGCCACCGCCTGCACTGGCAACAATTCAGGCTGCTGCGCACCTCGCTCAAGCAGCAATGGCTGTTCATCGCAGAAGGGTTCACCTAGCAATTGCTGCAGGGCTGCCCTAGCCGCGGCCGCCACCCACACCGGCAGGGTGTAACCAGAGGCACCGAGCTCAGCCATACAGAAACGAAAGCTTCAGGGGGGAAATCGACTTATGGAGGATCATTTTTTATCCTGATCTATTGCCTCCGCCCCCCGCAGCCATGCAGGACAAGCTCAGCCTGATGATCCCCGGCCCAACGCCTGTGCCTGAGCGGGTATTGCTAGCGATGGCACGCCACCCAATCGGCCACCGCAGCGCTGAATTTCAAACGATTGTGGCCCGCACCACCGAACAATTGCAGTGGTTGCACCAAACCAAAAACAACGTTTTGGTGCTGGCTGGCAGCGGCACCGCAGCCATGGAAGCCGGAATCATCAATGTGCTCAGCAAGGGTGATCGGGTGCTTTGCGGTGATAATGGCAAATTTGGCGAACGCTGGGTAAAGGTGGCCCAGGCCTACGGCCTTGATGTGCAAGTGATCAAAGCCGAATGGGGACAACCCCTAAATCCTGAGGATTTCCGCGAAGCTTTAGAAGCCGATGGCGCTAAACAAATCAAGGCGGTAATTATCACCCATTCAGAAACATCCACAGGGGTGATTAATGACCTTGAAAGCATCAATAAGCATGTGAAAGCCCACGCTGAAGCACTGATCATTGTTGATGCTGTTACCAGCCTTGGTGCCACCGATGTGCCCATTGATCAATGGGGTTTAGATGTGGTTTGTTCCGGCTCCCAAAAGGGTTACATGATTCCCCCTGGCCTTGGTTTTGTGGCCATGGGAGATAGGGCCTGGGCTGCCCATAAAACTTCTAACCTTCCCAAGTTCTATTTAGATCTTGGTAAATATCGCAAATCAGCGGCTGATAACAGCAATCCCTTCACCCCAGCGATAAATCTCTATTTCGCCCTTGAAGCTGCTTTGGAAATGATGCAAACCGAAGGGCTAGAAGCGATCTTTAAGCGCCACCATCGCCATCGCCATGCCACCACCGCTGCCATGCAGGCGATCGGCTTGCCCCTATATGCAGCTGCCGGCTGTGGCAGCCCTGCGATCACAGCGGTTGCCCCCCAGGGCATCGATGCTGAGTTGATCCGCAAGGTGGTGAAAAAGCGTTTCAACATTCTTTTGGCTGGCGGCCAAGACCACCTCAAGGGCCATGTATTTCGAATTGGCCACCTCGGTTTTGTTTGCGATCGCGACATTCTTTGCGCCGTTGCTGCGATCGAAGCAGCCCTACAGGAGCTAGATGCTGCCCCCAATCCAATGGGAGCTGGTGTAGCAGCTGCTGCCGCTGCACTCCAATCTGTTTAACCTGCAACCGCCAGACCCTTTCCCAATGCGTTTTGCACTGATCTTTGCTAGCGGCCTCATGGCCCTAAGCCTTGTTGCCTGCCAACAAAATCCAGAAAAAGCAGAAAAAAAGGCGGAGGTGGCGATTTGCGAGAACCTCGCCGCCGTTGGTGATGCCGTTGAAAACGTGCAAGCTCTAACACCCACCTCCACGGTGGGTGATGCGGTGAAGGCACAAAAAAGCCTATTCACAGCAATTACCAACCTAGAAAAATCAGAGGATGCCCTAGAAAAAGCCCGTGTACGCGATCTGCGCGATCAATTGAAAGCCTTTAACGCTGATGTGGAAAAGGTTTCCAAACAGAAAAAACTCACCCTTGAGCAAGCGGCCCAAGAACTACGCACCAAAGCCCAGCCTTTGATTGCTGCCCGTCAACGGGCCCTGGCCGAAGTGGATTGCATCGAGGAGCCAGCCACCAAACCATAGGTTTGCTAACTTTGAGCAATGCGGGTGTAATTCAGTGGTAGAATGTCAGCTTCCCAAGCTGAACGTCGCCGGTTCGAATCCGGTCACCCGCTTGCTCTTTTCATAACATAAATTAATAATTTAGACGTTTATTAACTATAAAAATACTTTTCTGGGTTTAGATAATCTTCAATTCACTCGCGCTTTTTAATTAGCCCTAGCACCTGGGGGCCACGCGCTTTTGCCCTGCGTTCGCAATCAAGCCCTTTAAGAATCAATAAACCAGCCTCTTGTAATTCGCCTTTAGCCGCAAGAACTTGCGCCTGTTGGTGCAAAGTTTCAGCCTGCTGCAATAGTTTTTGCCTTTCTAAACCGCCATCTGTTGCGGGCGTAGCTACTAAAGATGGTTTTAGAGGTAGTTTTAGCTTTGTTGCCGTGACCATGGCAGTGATGTTGCCCTTATTCCAATTAAACCTACATTGACAAATTTCTGCGCCAAAAGCAAATCCAAATCTTCAGGTACCCGGTTCCTCACGGTTATCTCCTAAAGCTTCAATCCTTGTGCGCAATTCCTGAATACGAGTTTGATCACCACTACCTACAGCTACGGCCAAGGCGAATTCAAGTTTTTCAAGCAGATGACCACTCTCCACATAGCCCCGTTGCTCACAACCGGGATTGATGGATTTTTGGTATTGAGCCTGGGTAAAGGTGCCCATGGTTCGCTTTCTTTTCATTTTGACACGTTGCGCAAGCTTTCGGAGGCTCAACGGGCTTGAACTAGGGGCAACTCCTTCAACCTGGTGGTGTAGCTGGGTGATAGATGGCCGCGGCGCATAAACCAAGGGGGCTGCAAGCCCGTTACCGCCCACTGCAAGGTGCCGGCACCAAAGCGACCATTGAGCTGATCCACCAATTGCATCAAAGCTTCCCGCCTTTGCTGTTGCTGCGGAGATAAAGACACAAATAAATGCTGCTGCAATTGGCCTAGGGGCTGCAGTTCCTGCAACAGCACCCCCGCCTTATGGAAGCGGTAACCCCTGCGAAATAGCTGTGCCACCAGGGGTAAAGCCGCCTGCAACAACACCGTGGTGTCGTTAGTAGCTAGGGGCAACTTAACGGTGGCACTGTTGCCATAGAAACCCGATTGGAATGGGCTGGTGCGAATAAATACCGTGAGGCAAGCGGTTAGTTGGCGTTGGCGCCGCAACTTCTCCGCCGCCCGCACCACATAGGTGGCTACCGCCTCACGCAATTGCCGTAGATCCTCAATTGGCTGGCTGAAACTACGGCTCACGCAGGTTTCCCGCTTGGGGGTGGGCCCCTGCACCAGGGGCAAGCAACTAATGCCGCGCAGCTCCTGCTGCAGCCGCAAACCCACCACCCCCCATTGACGCTTCACTAGGGCAGGGTTGGCTTGGCTCAAGGCCCAGGCCGTAGTTAATCCCCGCAAGCGGCACCAACGGGCCAACCGTTGCCCCACTCCCCAAATCTCCTCCACCGGCACCGCCTCAAGCCAGGGTTCCAAAGCAGCTGCCGTTGGAAAGCGAAATACCCCAGCTCGAGCCGGATCCACCTTGGCCAAACGGTTAGCCAATTTTGCAAGCACCTTGGATGGGGCCATGCCAACCGCAATCGATAGGCCGAGTTGTTGCTTCACCAGCACCCGCAATTCCGCCCCCCAAGCCAACAAAGCCCCAGCTTCCAAAGCTGGTGTGCGGGCAAAGGCTTCATCCACGGAATACACCTCCAACTCCGGCACCCGCGCCCCTAAACAAGCCATCACCCGTGCACTCATGTCGCCATAGAGGGCGTAGTTAGAACTGCGCACCACCACCCCAAGGCCTTGCAACTGTTGCGCCACCTTGAAATAAGGGGTGCCCATGCCAATGCCCAGCTGGCGCGCCTCACGGCTGCGGGCAACGATGCAACCATCGTTATTCGACAACACCACCACCGGCCGCCCCTGCAACAAGGGATCAAAGGCCTGCTCGCAGGCGGCATAGAAGTTGTTGCAATCAATCAAAGCCAAGGTGCTAGCCACTGGCTCAAAGCGGATGGATTACATGGGTGGCCACCCCCCAGATCTGCAGCTCCATGGCACTTGTTAGATCGATCGGGGGATAGGCGGGATGGGCGGCCTGTAAACGCAAACCACCGCGGAAACGCTCCAACCGCTTCAAGGTGAAGGCCCCTTCAAACACAGCCACCACCACCCGCCCCGGCCGCGGTTGCAGGCTGCGATCCACCAGCAGCAGGTCGCCATCAAAAATGCCAGCCCCCTGCATCGCTTCACCACTCACCCGCCAAAGGAAGGTGCTAATCGGATGGGGAATCAACAGCGAGTTGAGATCCAATCCCGCCTCGATGTAGTCGTCGGCAGGGCTGGGAAAGCCGCCCACCACCATGGAAGCAATACATCTGTACTGATCTTAGCCCTGTTCTGGGGTTTCTGCCTGGGACCAGTCTTCCCAAACCACCTCAGGGGTTTCCGCTGCAGGCTGGGCCAATAGGGAGCGGCAATCGGCCAAAAGAGCTTCCACCGTTTGCAAGGAGGCCAATTCCTGGGGATGGGGCGAGATCTCATGCTGCAACTGCAGCTCCATGGCCGCCAGCCGCTGTTCCAACTTCACAAGCCGGTGGGAAAGGGTGGCGAGGGTTTCCGCCAACCCTTCAGTGCTGCGACTGATGCGAAACGAAATTGGTTCCGGCACGGAATCGGCAATGGTTGCTGCGATCACAACACAAAGCAGCCCTCAACTCAAGGGAAGCCCCATAAACCGTATCGAGAACCACAGAAAAACCCTAGACAGACGCCAAGCAATCGATACCTTGGGCCCAGTTGATCGGCGTAGCAATGGCGCATTTTCAAGGTTTGGCTTTAAAACTGTTGGCATTGGCCCTGGCTCTTGGCAGCATTAGCTACGGCAAACCCGCTGCTGCAGAGGAAGCAGGCAATAAAGGGGCCGAGATCTATTGCTTCATGCGTCAGGCGGGCAATCCCCATGGGGTGAGCTGGGACGCGGCCTATGCCCGCATCAAACGCCAAAGCAGTGGCCTATTTAAAACCTCCCCGGAACACGCCGCTGTGCTGATCACAGAAACGGTGGTTACCAATAAAGATAAATACAGCAGCTGTGCGAAATTCCTCGGTGCCCTCTATTCAGGCCGTGAGGAAGTGGGTGTTGACAGTATTCCAGGTGCAAGTGCAAACCCCAGCAAAAGCTCAGACACCAGCCGCTACAACTACTGAATTAGTAATGGCAAAGGGTTTTTGGGCCAACGTTGCTGCCGTTGGCCTGGGGTTGCTCATGGTGGCGGCTTGCCGGCAGGTAAAACCTGAGGTTGATAGTTGCCTAAAAGATGTGGATGCCAATGCCCTGCCCCAAGCCCTCGAGCGCTGTAATCGCGTGGTGGCAGCCCACCTAAATGATCCCAGGCCCCTAAACGATCGTTTCCTATTGCATACCCTGCTGCAAAATAAAGCCGCCGCCTGCGCAGACATCAGCAAAGCAGCGGCGATGGTGAAAACAAAAGGCGATCTAAAAGATGAAATTGAAGTGCGCCTCGATAGTTGCCGAATTCCCTAAAAAATCACTATTTCTGTAGTGGTTAATTTATTCCTGCAGTATTTCATTAAGCATCTTGGCGAGGGGCTGACGCTGCAATAAACGCCGCCTGCCGGCAAGCACCACTTCGATGCGATCGGCCTTACTGAGAATCAGTGCATCGATAAGAGCATCAGCGCTGCCAAGCTGCAACCAATGGCTGGTAACCGTGCTTTTGCTGCCGAGGCGATGGCAACGATCTTCCGCCTGTTCGGCATCACCTGGGGTCCAGGGGCGCTCCAGCAACACCACCTGGGAAGCCCGTTCTAAACCGAGCCCAATGCCACCAACCCCATAGGTGGCAAGCAACAGATCGCTGCTGCCAGCTTGAAAGCGCAATAGCCGTTGCTGCCTTTGCAGCAGGGGCACCTGTCCCGTTAGCAACTCGCCCCCTAAAAAACGCTGCAGTTGGGCCAGTGGTGCCACAAAACTGCTGAATAACACCACCGCTTCGCCAGCGGCGCGCAGCTGCTGCACAAGGCTGATGGCGGCTGGCAATTTCTGCAAAGCGCATAAACGACGCATTGCCGTTAGCAGGGCAAGGGTTTCTGCGTCGGATCGCACTAAACCAGCAGTAGCCCGTTGGCGATAGTTTTCCAGCCGTTGTTGCAGGGCGAGATCAAGGCGTTTCTGCTGGGAAGCAGCCAGAAGCACAGGCCGGAAACAACGCAGCTTTGGCGGTAGATCCAAACAATCGGCTTTGCGGCGAAACAACAGTTGCGGCCGCAGCAACCGCTGTAGTTCCTCCAGCCGGCTGGCGCCTTGGCAATCCCACACCATGCGGGCACCGGCCTGGCGCCAATGGCCATTGCAAAACAATTCCTCGTAGGCGCGCCGATCGCGGGCCAAAGGATGGCCAATCGCCATCAACAAGGGAAGCAACTGCACTGGCCGGCCATTTTTAAGCGGTGTGCCGCTCAGCAACCACACGGCCCGCATCCGTGGATGACGGGCCAAACGCAACAGGGCCTGGGTGCGCTTGGCATCAATGTTTTGGGCGAAGTGGGCCTCATCCACCAGCAACACCACCCCAGCAGGGGGGGGCTCCTGGGGCAAGCGGGCCCAACTGAGCAACTGGGGCGCTAATTCAAGGCTTAAAGCTTCCCGCTGCCAGTGCTGATGCAACGCCACAGGGGCAACCACTAACAGGCGCGAGTCGCTGCAGCGCAGCAAGGAACGGGCGGCGGCTAGGGCCGTGATCGTTTTGCCTAGGCCCATTTCATCGGCCAGCACCGCCCCCCGCCGGGCCAACAGCCAACGCACCCCTGCCCTTTGATGGCGCAACAGCTGCCGGCCATCGCTAAGGGGCGCATTTAAATCGGCCGCTGCCACCAAATTGGCGTGGGTTGGCAAGGGGGGAAGGGGATGATCTACCGCCTCAAGCCATTGCTGCAGGGCTGGATCTATGGGGAAATGCGCACCAAACTGGTTTTTGAGCAGCTGGGCTGCCTCAAAGGGAAATAACCAACCTTGATGGCGGGAATGCCAAAAACCCCGGGGTCGAATCCGACGCAATTGCGCCACCGTAACGGGATCAAAAGGGCAACGAAATAAAACGTCCCCGGCGGCGGTAAGCGAAAAACCGTTAACCACAACCAACGGAGCCAAGAATAAATTTAAAGCTTTTTAAACGCAGAACAAGGGTTGGAGCTAAACCAGAAAAAAGAGCCAAAAGTGCAGCCTTAAACACATTGACACTGGGCTTACAGACCCCACACTTGAGGCATATCCGGGGGGTTTCGGATGCATGCAAGCGATGCGGTGTTCCTTGAGGAACTGTGTCCCAAGCTCCGAGTGCGCCATTGGCGTCAATCGCTTCACGAACACACGCAAAGGTGCTGCATCTACTGCGGTAAACCCTCCGAATCCATAGATCATGTGCTGCCCCGCAGCCGCGGCGGTTTGAGCGTTACCGAGAATTGCGTGCCCTCTTGCCTTTCCTGCAACGGCCACAAAAGCGATTCCGATGCTTTTCAGTGGTATCGCCGCCAGCGTTTCTACGATCCACGCCGGGCCATGGCGATCCGCGCCTGGCTTGATGGCGACCTCAGATTGGCGATTCGCCTCTTGCAATGGGCTACCCCAGACCAAAACTCCGAAGCAACAACGCCGCAAGCCAACCTAAATTTGCAAGCCGCTTAGTTAGCTCACCACACTTTGCAAGCGGCTGCACTGCTGTATTGCAAACAGATCTGCTCTTGCAGCTGTGGTTGCTCCGGCAGGATTAGTCCCGCCATGGCCACCACGGCAGTGAGGATGGAAGGGGCAACACAGCGCTTAGCCCTAAGAGCGCAAGGGCGAACCCAAGCACGAACCCGCAAGGAAGACTGAGCCATGGAACGCACGTACCAATGAATACGAGTACAGATGTACCCGCGGAGTTGAATTTTGTCAAGGCGGGGCTGCTGGAGCCCCTGCCAGCCGATTTTCAGCTGCTGATAATCGGTGGGGGCTACAGCGGCAAAAGGCTGGCTGCTGAAGTGCAACGCCGCGGTGGCAAGGTGCTGATCACCAAGCGGCAAAACCAAAACGCTGATTTCCAGCTGCTGTTCAACAGTGAAACCGGTGAACTGCCGCCCCTGGAGGCCCTAGCCGGCACCACCCACCTGCTCAGCACTGCCCCGCCGGAATTAGGCGGCACTGATCCCTGCCTGCGTTGCCTCGGGCCATTGCTGCAGGAATTACCCCTGCGCTGGGTGGGCTACCTATCAAGCACGGGCGTTTATGGCGATAGCCAAGGGCGCTGGGTGGATGAACAAACTGCCCCCAATGAACCGCTACAAGCACGCAGCGCCGCCCGCCTCGCCTGTGAGCGGGCCTGGGCAGATCAAGGCTTGCCCCTACAAATATTTCGCCTGCCTGGAATTTATGGACCAGGTCGCAATCCTTTGGCGGCCCTGAGCCGTGGGCTGGGCAGGTTGGTGCATAAACCAGGCCAGGTTTTTGGCCGCATTCATGTAGACGACATTGTTGGCGCCCTGCTCCATTGCATTGCCCTGGCTCCAGCGCAACGGCCTGCTTTGCTAAACGTGATCGACAACTTGCCAGCCCCCAGCAGCAACACCTGGAGCTATGCCGCCCATCTCTTGGGTTGTGAGCTGCCAGCTTTTCAAAGCTACGCAAGTATCGAGGCTGAATTAAGCCCGATGGCAAAAAGTTTTTGGCAGGAAAACCGCAGGGTAAGCAACCGGCTTTTGTGCGTTGAGCTCGCCTATCAACTCAGATATCCCACCTACCGAGAGGGCTTACGGGCCTGTTTCAACGAGGAGGGTTTTTTGAACCCCCATCAGCTGGATTGATTTGCCGCTGCAAATCATGGCCGAGGCGGTCCCAGCGAATTTCAAGCCAACCGCGCTGCAGGCCAATGCCTAGCCCCAGCAGCAACCCAGCTATTAGCAGCAAACGAAGCATGGCGGCCGGCTTGGAAAGTGTGCCTAAAAAGACTGTGAATTAAAGCGGCTTATGGTGTTCTTAAACTGAAATGTAAAAAATAATTAGATGGCCAGGTACGAAGATGGCAAGGTACGAGTGCTTCACCAGATCTAAGCAGGAAGGAGATTCTCTGATAACCCCTGCCACCAAAGCACTTGAGCAGATCGGTTTCAAGGTGCGCTCGAGCGCTGAAGGTTCAATCAGCTTGATCGAAACAGCTCCCGTGCAGCGGCTAAGGGATCGCGTACTGGTTCAAATGGACCAAACCCCAAACAACGAACTGCAATGCGTTGTGAGCAATGAAGCGATTGCCACCAGCAAACACAACCCTTGCCTCGCTGCTTTTCAAACCCTAATCAACACACTTAATAGCCTGCAGGGAGTGGAGGTGGATTGCCCCGTATTGCAATAGCCCTTGGTGATCCCGCCGGGATCGGGGCAGAGGTGGTACTCAAAGCCATCCAACAAATTCGTGAACTGCAGCCAAATTTCAATCCCCTATTGGTGGGTTGTCGCCACTGGCTGGAAACTAGCTTCGCCCAGCTGCAAGCCCAGGGGATCGGTGGCCTTTGTTCGCCTGCTGAACTTGAGCTGCTGCATTTGCCGCTAAACCATTCGATTAGCCCCGGCCAGGGCAGCGCTGCTAGCGGCAGCGCTGGTTTTGCTTGGCTCACTGCCGCCACCGAAGCAGTACTAGCAGGCGATTGCACTGCCCTATGCACAGCTCCGATTGCAAAACATTGGTGGCATGCCGCCGGCCACCACTATCCAGGACAAACAGAGCGCTTGGCTGAACTTTGCAACGCAAAAGCTGCGGCAATGTTGTTCACCGCTCGCTCACCCCATAACGGCTGGCGTTTTAATACATTGCTTGCCACCACCCACATTCCCCTCAGCAAGGTTTCGGAAAGCCTCAACCCCGCACTATTAGAGAAAAGGATCGAACAACTAAACAACTTTTGCCTACGTTTTAACCCTGCGCCAAAGCTAGCCATAGCCGGTTTAAATCCCCATGCTGGTGAAGAAGGGGAATTGGGAACAGAGGAAATTGAATGGATCACACCATTGCTAAATAAGCTTCGCTGCCCCGCAAATAATGGGCAAGCTGGCCTCAATCTAGAAGGGCCAATAGCACCAGATAGCTGTTGGCTTGGGGCAAGTGAAGCGTGGCATCAGCCTGCTGCCGCAGGCCCTAATCAAAAAGCGATGGATGGTTATTTGGCCTTGTATCACGACCAAGGCCTGATCCCAACGAAATTATTAGCCTTTGATCAGGCTGTTAACACAACCCTTGGCCTACCGTTTTTACGCACCTCCCCCGACCACGGCACCGCCTTTAATTTGGCAGGCAAAGGTATTGCTAGGGCTGAAAGCATGGTGGCTGCAATTAATACTGCCATTGAGCTTGGTTAAATCCCTTGAGCTTGGCTAAATAATTAATAGAGCCCTAAACAGGCCTCAAAAGCATCAATACTTGGTTGTATTCCACTGGCGTGCCATTTGTAACTAAAATCTCAACAACTTCACCCGATTGTTCAGCTTCTAGTTCATTCATCAACTTCATTGCTTCAAGGATGCAAATGGTTTGGCCGATGCTTACCTTGCTACCTATTTGCACAAAAGCATCCTCTCCAGGGGCTGGAGAGCTATAAAAAGTACCCACCATTGGCGCCTTGATTTCAATTAAATCACTGCGGCTGGCTGCAGCTGCAGGGGGGGGCGTTGGCGGAGCTGCTGCGGCTTGAGCCGGTGCAGGCGCGATAGCCACTGGCGCTGCCGGCGGCGGTGCCAGTGGGGCCGGCAAATTGCGACGCACCTCAAGGCGAAAATCATCGCCTTCGAGCTTGAATTCCTGAATGTCGCTGGTGGAAAGGAAATCCAGTAGCGAACGCAATTCCTTTTGATCCATCTCCATCTCCCTCAGGACTCCCGACCTAGGTAACTGTCGGAACGGGTATCAATTTTGATTTTCTCACCAATGGTGATGAAAAGGGGCACCATCACCTGGGCGCCGGTTTCCACAATCGCTGGCTTGGTGCCACCGGTGGCGGTGTCGCCCTTAACGCCAGGGTCGGTTTGGGTTACTTCAAGCACCACCGAATTTGGCAGTTCCACCTCGATCGGCTTGCCATTCCAAGCCACCACACTCACCTCCATGCCTTCTTTCAGGTATTTCTTGCCATCACCGATTTGCTTTGCGGTGAGGCGGGTTTCCTCAAAACTGGCCATGTCCATAAACACATATTCCTCAGCCTCCATGTAGGTGTGCTGAAGGGTGGATTTTTCCAACAGGGCGGAGGCAACCATCTCGCCGGCCCTGAAGGTTTTTTCCACCACGCTGCCGCTTTGGGCTGATTTCAGTTTCGTGCGCACAAAGGCAGAACCCTTGCCCGGCTTCACGTGGAGGAACTCCACCACGCGCCATACCTGACCATCAAGCTCGATTGTGGTGCCGGTGCGGAAGTCGTTGCTAGAGATCATTCCGGCAGAAAGGATTGAGGCGGATTGTACGGTGGTCTGCGCTACCGAAGCAGCGGCCGTGCCCAGCACCATTTATTCAATGCTGTTGGCCCTCGCCTTGGCCTTGGGGTTCAGCATCTCAAATCCTGGGGAGGTTTTGGCTGCCCTGCCCCCCGGCAACGCAGTAACCGACCCTGCGGCGATCCTGAGGGATTCCCTGCCGGTACAGCAGCCCGACCTGCGGGAATTGCAACATCGCCTTGAAGGCACCAGCAACGACCTGCGGGCCCGCCGCTGGAGCAGCATCCAACAGGCCTGCGAACGCTCCTCAAAACTGCTCAATCAAAAGCAGGGGCGCATCATTGGCGATCTGCCACCCCAGCAGCAGGAAACGGCAAAGCAAGAAATAGAAAATTTGCAACAAAACCTAATCAACCTATGCAGCAGCAGCGAAAGCCAAAACCGTGATGAATTCCTCGAGCAAAGGCGAGAGGTGCTAGCGGCGGTGGGCCGTTTAGAAGAGCTTGCCATTGAAAGTTTTCCCTATGAAATCCCTGAGGAGTTCAACAACCTGCCGCGGCTGCTGGGCCGGGCAAGCGTGGAAATTCGCACCAATAAAGGCAACCTCACCGCCGTGGTTGATGGCTACAACGCCCCCCTAACCGCAGGCGCTTTTGTGGATTTAGTGCAGCGCGGCTTCTACAACAACCTGCCCTTCAACCGCGCTGAAGATTTCTACGTTCTGCAAACCGGTGATCCCGTAGGAGCTGCCACGGGCTACATCCCCGATGGCAGCAAGGGCGAACGCCAGGTGCCATTGGAAATCATGGTGCCGGGCGAAAAGCAACCGCAATACAACAAAACATTTGAGGATCTGGGTTTATTTAAAACCACCCCAGTACTACCTTTTGCCACCCTCGGCACCATGGGTTGGGCCCATTCAGACGAAGCCCTAGGCGATGGATCCTCACAATTTTTCTTTTTTCTCTACGAAGCTGAATTAACACCTGCTGGCTTGAATTTGGTGGATGGTCGTTACGCCGTGTTCGGCTATGTGGTGGATGGATTTGATGTGCTGGAAAATCTTGGCGTAGACGACAAAATTGAAACAATCACCCTGCTTAGTGGAGCTGAAAATCTGCAAGCCCATGGATGAATTAGCTGAGCTTGGCGAAGCAGAACTAATCGCCAAGCTCAGTTGTTTTGCTGCAGCGGGTCAATTTGATGATGATGCGGCCCTTCTGGCGCCTGATCAACAGCTGCAGCGGGTAATTAGCACCGATGCCATGGTGGAAGGGGTTCATTTTTCAGCTAACACCACCCCAGCTTTCTGTGTTGGTTGGCGTGCTGCCGCTGCAAATCTCTCTGATTTAGCTGCGATGGGCTGCCTTGAGGCCGAGGGAATAACCGTTGCCCTCGCTGCCCCTGGCCACACACCCCTGGCCTGGGTTGAGGCGGTTTATGGGGGCCTCTCAGCATTGCTAAAACGCCATAACTGCCAGCTATTGGGTGGTGATTGCAGCAGCGCACCGGTGGTGATGCTTGCTATCACTGCCATCGGCAAGGTGGCTGCCGATCGCTTGATTCGGCGCGGGGCCGGCAGGGCTGGTGATCGCTTGGTGGTTAGTGGACCCCATGGCCTGAGTGGCCTAGGGCTACAGCTGCTGCAAAACCCCAACGATCCAGCCACAAGCCATCTAAGTGAAAGCCTGAAACAAGCAGCGATCAAAGCCCATCAACAACCAATACCCCGCTTTGATGCGGTGGCGGCTTTGCATCAGAGCCAGCCGGCAGCATGCCCCTGGCGGGTGGCAGGCACCGATAGCAGCGATGGCCTACGCCGCAGCCTGGAATTGCTGGGCAACGCCTGCGGCCACCAACCAATGCTGGATCTGAACATGGGCCCATTGGAACCCTGGTGCCTTGATGGTGGTGAGGATTTTGAGTTGGTTTTAGCCCTTGATCCCCTTTGGGCAGATAACTTTGTTGCCCAGCTGCCTGGGGCCCAATGCATTGGTTGGCTTGGGGATAAGCCCGGGCCACCCTGTTGGTTAAGCAATAAAAAACCCCTACCGGTGGGCAGGGGTTATGAACATTTCAAAGGCAACTAGTTCAGGCCCAGTTGCGTGCCACCACTTCAGCTAGATCAACCACACGCTGGCTGTAACCCCATTCGTTGTCGTACCAGGAAATAACTTTCACCATGTTGTCGCCCATCACCAGGGTGAGCTCTGAATCAACGATGGTTGATTCATCGGTGCCGGCATGGTCGGAGGAAACAAGCGGCAGGTCGGAATATTTAATAATCCCTTTCATCGAACCCTCAGAGGCGGCCTTAAGGGCAGCATTCACTTCGTCTTTATTGGTGGCGCGCGCCACTTCAAGCACCATGTCCACCACCGACACATTTGGGGTGGGTACCCGCATGGCAATGCCGCTCAATTTGCCCTTCATGGGTGGGTAAACCAAGGCAACGGCGCTTGCAGCACCAGTGGAGGTGGGAACGATGTTGATGGCGGCTGCCCGGGCCCGGCGCAGGTCGCGGTGGGAGGCATCCAGGATGCGTTGGTCGCCTGTGTAGCTGTGGGTGGTGGTCATCGTGCCCTTCACGATGCCGAAGGTTTGATCGAGCACCTTCACCAATGGCGCCATGCAATTGGTGGTGCAGCTGGCATTGCTGATGATGTCGAAATCTTCATGGCGATATTGATCAGCGTTTACTCCCACCACAAAAGTACCCACCCCTTCACCTTTGCCAGGGGCTGTGATCAATACTTTTTTGGCACCGGCCTGAATGTGCTTACCAGCTCCTGCTTTATCAACAAAAACACCCGTGGCTTCAATAACTAAATCAACTTCCCATTCCTTCCAAGGCAGGTTTAGGGGGTTGCGATCTGAAAAGCATTTGATCGGCCTGCCATTCACCGTGATGGTGTCGTCGGTGTAGCCCACTTCAGTGTCGCGAATCCTGCCCAGCATTGAGTCGTAGGTGAGCAGGTGGGCATTGGTTTTGGGATCGGAAGTGTCGTTTAAACCAACAACTTCGATGCCCGTGTTGGCACCGCGGCTCAGCCAGCAGCGCATGAAATTGCGCCCGATACGGCCGAATCCGTTAATGGCAACACGAAGGGTCATGGCAGCTCAGAGGGAATCCCAGTAAAAAAGGGAATTTGGCTGCGAATCATACAGACCCAAACGTGTTTTGAAACTAGTCAAAGTTTTTTGCCATTCCGCCCAGAGGGTTTAAGTTCTGCTCACCCTTTCCTCAGCATTGAGCAGCCAACTCTCCCTCCCCCCTGAGCGCCCTGTGCACTTCATTGGTGTTGGGGGCATTGGCATGTCTGCCCTTGCTGGGATCCTGGCCGACCGCGGCTATGCCGTAAGCGGTTCAGATCCGCGTCAATCGGATTTATCCCAGGGATTGCGCAAACGGGGTGCCCGCATTTTTAGGGATCAAAACAAGGCCACGGTTGATGCAATCCGCAGTGGTGTTTCCTGCTCACCATTGGTGGTAATCAGCAGCGCGATTCCAGCTACCAATCCAGAGTTGCTTGCCGCAAAAGCCGCGGGGCTTGAAATCTGCCACCGGGCCGCCCTTCTCGCTTGGTTAATCGCTGAGCAACGCAGCATTGCCGTTGCCGGCAGCCATGGCAAAACCACCACCAGCAGCCTGATCGCCAGTTTGCTAAGCGCCGTGGGCATGGACCCCACCGCAATCATCGGTGGTGTGGTGCCAGCTTTTGGTAGCAATGCCCGCACCGGTGCCAGCAATCTGTTGGTGGCAGAAGCCGATGAATCCGATGGCTCCCTGGTGCAATTTCACCCTGCCCTTGGCGTAATCACAAATCTGGAGCTTGATCACACCGATTTTTATCCAAACCTCGAAGCATTGGTGCAAACCATGCAGCGCTTTGCTGGCAATTGCAGCGAAGTGCTCGCAAATGCCGATTGCCCAGTGCTTCAAGAGCACATCAAAGCCCACCACCGCTGGAGCCTGGCTGAAGAAGGCCATGGCCAAGAAGCCTATTTTCGGGCCGTGCCCCTCAGCATGGCGGGGGACGGCAGCAGGGCGGATTACCTCGAAAACGGCCATCGCTTGGGGGAGCTCAGCCTTCCCTTAGCCGGTCGCCACAACCTCAGCAATGCCCTCGCGGCCATCAGTGCCTGCAGGCTGATGGGAGCCCCCTTCCACGACCTGCAACAGGCCTTAACCGGCTTGGTGCCCCCTGGCCGTCGCTTCGATCTGCGGGGCGAGTGGCAGGGCCGTTTAGTGGTAGACGACTACGCCCACCACCCCAGTGAGGTGGCCGCCACCCTGAGCATGGCCCAATTGATGGTTAGCTCCGGGCGCAGCACCCTGCCGTGGGTGCCCAAACGGGTGGTGGCCGTATTCCAGCCCCATCGCTACACGCGCACAGCGGAATTTCTCAACCGTTTTGCCGAAGCCCTAACCACCGCGCCCAAAACCCTGCTGGCGCCCCTCTACGGAGCCGGTGAATCCCCCCTCCCTGGCATCAGCAGCGCTGCCCTAGCGAAAGCAATGCAAAATCTGGGCGCTGATGTGAATGCCTATGGCTGCCTTGATGAACTGGCAAGCGCCCTTGAAACTGAAACAAGTCCCGGGGATTTAGTGCTGGTGATGGGAGCTGGTGATGTGAATCAAATCTGGGGGCGTTTGCAAAACCAAACCCTGGCCGCGGCCGCTTAAACCGTGCTGCAGCAGGCCATACCCCTAGGGGGCTACACAACATGGAAAGTGGGGGGCCCAGCTGAATATCTAGCCGAACCGGATTCACTAACAGCCCTGCTGGAAATATTGGCAGCCCATAAACAAACAGGCGGGCCACTACAAATTATTGGGGCCGGTTCCAATTTATTAATTAGCGACCAGGGTTTGCCTGGCTTAGTGATTTGCACCCGGCGGCTTCAGGGGGCCCAACTAGATGGCAGCAGTGGGCTGGTGGAGGCCCTGGCGGGGGAACCATTGCCCACCCTGGCCCGCCGCGCCGCCAAGGCAGGCCTGAGCGGTTTGGAATGGTCGGTGGGGATTCCAGGCACCGTTGGTGGCGCAGTTGTTATGAATGCCGGCGCCCAAGGGGGCTGCCTGGCCGAACGCTTAATCGATGCCACCGTGGTTGATCCCCATGGCGGCGAAGCATTTGTTTTAAGCAATCAAGATATGGATTACAGCTATCGCCATAGCCGCCTCCAAACTGAAAAGTTAGTGGTGCTTTCAGCCCGATTTCAGTTAACTGCGGGTCAAAACCCCAGCCTGCTGAGTGCTCAAACCAGTGCAAATCTGCAAAGCCGCACCAACAGCCAGCCATACCACCTGCCAAGTTGCGGCAGTGTATTTCGTAATCCTGAACCACAAAAAGCTGGCCGCTTGATCGAAGCCCTAAACCTGAAGGGATATCGCATTGGCGCTGCTGAGGTATCGGAAATCCATGCAAATTTCATTGTTAATAATGGAGGCGCTAAGGCCGCCGATATCCAGGCGCTGATTAGCCATGTGCAAACTGTTGTGCATAAATCCCATGGCTTCTGGCTGCATCCAGAAGTGATTCGTTTAGGGGTGTTTAGTGAAAGCCTGCAGGCGGCGGCTTAACCTGATTTCACTTGTTTAAAGGGGCCATGGCCGGTTTCGGACTACCCAACTTCGGTCAACTAACCGAAGCCTTCAAGAAAGCGCAGCAGATTCAGCAAGATGCCCAAAAGCTCCAGGAAGAACTGGATGCCATGGAAATTGAAGGCACCAGTGTTAATGGCCTTGCCAGCATCTGGTTATCGGGCAACCAGCAGCCTTTGCGGGTGCAGTTAGCAGCCGAATTGCTCACAGCAGGTAAGGAAGCAACGGAAGCGGCCACCCTGGAAGCTTTACAAAATGCCTACGCCCAATCCAGCGCCACCATGAAGGGAAAAATGGAGGAGCTCACTGGCGGTTTAAACCTCAATCTGCCTGGGTTTAACGGTTGATCACAGCTGATCCTGCATCAGGCTTTGATACAACCCATAACGCTCCCAGCTGCGCTCAAGCCCACAGCCCGGTTCCTGTAGGTGGCGGCAATCATTAAAACGACAGCGCCTACCAGCCCTGAGCTGCTGGCGAATTTCAGGAAATAAAGAAGCAAATTCCCCTGGATTAGGGGGCAATTCAGGTCGATTAAAACCCGGAGTATCAGCGAGCAAAGCGTTTGGCGCTAGCGGAAAGAGTTCCACATGGCGGGTGGTATGGCGGCCCCGTTGCAACTTTCCAGAAACTGCAGCGGTTCGCAGTTGCAAATCGGGCAGCAAAGCATTCAGCAAGCTGGTTTTACCCACACCACTGGGGCCGCAGAGCACTGAGATGCCAGGGCATAACCGCAAACGCAAGCCCTCGAGGGCCTGAACGTTGCCATGGGCGATGCTGTGGGGTTCATAACCCCAACTGCGCAGGCGCTCAAGCCATTCCAAACACTGCTCGCTGCTAACTAAATCGGCCTTGCTGAGCACAGGCAGCACCTCAAGGCCAGTGGCTTCAGCGCTGAGCAAAAATCTGCTGAGACCTTGGGCATCAAGGCTGGGTTGGGCCAAGGCCACCACCACCACCACCCGATCTGCGTTGGCAAGGGCTGGCCGCTGCAGGCTGCTGCTGCGGGGCTCAAGGGCGGCAATGGCGGCGCGGCCGTCAAGCCAATCAACACCATCAAGGCCCACCCAATCGCCCACCATTACCTGTTCGCCTTGGTGAGCAAGGCGCGAACGACGGGTGCAAAGCAATATTTGTTGGCCGGCTGGGCCGGGTTGTTGCAATTTAACTCTGCAAAAATTTGCCTCTAGGGCCATCACCTGAGCCCGCAGCAATTCAGCCACGGATGATCTTTAACTGCACCGAACCATCGATTTGAGGTATGCGTTCTAACTGCTTTACCTGATCTGAACCCTGCAGGGATTCCACCACCAGGCGATCCGGTTCACCAGCATCAAGCCACACCTGCAGGGTGCTGCCCGGCGCTAATGCTTCAAGGGCAAGGCGGGTGCGGATAAAATTTAAGGGGCAGGGTGTGCCACGCAAATCAAGCACGGTGATGGCAAAGTTTGAAATTAATTATCATTGGAATAAATGTCATTGGAATAAACCACCAAATAAACCTTTCCCCTTGGGATGGCTTCTAGCGATAGTGGTTAATTCTTCCAATAGTTCCCGCTCTTTTGCTTCTAGCTTTTGCGGCACCACTACTTTTATAGTGAACATGTGATTACCGCGGGCCACGGGATTACCCAGGCGGGGCACACCGCGATCTTTAAGGGTGAGCACCGTTCCGGGTTGGGTGCCGGGGGGTATTTGAAATTCTTCTGGCCCATCAACGGTTTCCACCTGCAGGCGATCACCTAAAATCGCCTGTAAATAACTGATCGGCAATTCGGAATTTATATGAATTCCATCACGCCGCAATTTGGCATCAGCCTGCACAAATAACACCACATAAAGATCACCGGAGGGGCCGCCCCTCATGCCGGCATTGCCCTCATTATTAACGCGTAGCCTTGTACCTGAATCAACACCAGCGGGAATATTAATTCTCAATTTCTTGCGCACCTGTTGCACCCCTTGGCCAGCGCAATCGGAACAGGGATCAGCAATCACCTGGCCATTGCCTTCGCAGGCTGGGCATGGTGCCACTTGGGTGAAGGTGCCAAAGGGGGTGCGGGTGGCCCTACGCACCTGGCCGCTGCCCCCACAGGTGCTGCAATTAACAGGGCCACTGCCAGCCTTTGCGCCACTGCCTTTACAGGTATTACAGGTTTCTAAATGGCGAATTTGGATTTCTTTTTCTTGGCCAAAAACCGCCTCTTTAAAGCTGATATTTAGGTCGAAACGCAGGTCGTCGCCTTGGCGTGGTCCCCGCTGCCGTTGGCCTTGGCCGGCGGCACCACCAAAACCACTAAAAAAGGTTTCAAATAAATCAGCAAAACCGCCCATGTCGCCCATGTCGGGAGCGCCGGCAGCACCTGATACACCGGCTTCACCGAATTGGTCGTAGCGGGCCCTGGTTTTGGGATCACCCAACACCTCATAGGCACGGCCCACCTCTTTGAACTTATCTTCAGCGCCCGGATCTTTATTTACATCAGGGTGATACTGACGGGCCAAACGCCTGTAGGCGCGTTTTAAGCTTTCAGCATCAGCATCCCTGGGAACTCCGAGGAGCTCGTAATAATCAGCCATCAGTTACCTTCAGCCTCAACATTGGTTTCAACGGAAGTATTTTCAATTGGGTTGACGTTATTTGGGTTGCCATCAGCAGCGCCCGGACCCATCGATACCTTCACCATGGCGTGACGCAAAACGCGGCCATCAAGGTGATAACCGCGCTGTAGTTCTTCGATAACCACATCTTCAGAGTGGATTTCACTTGGTTCATGCAGAACCGCCTCGTGGAGGCTGGGATCAAAGCGTTCACCCTCCACCCGCATCGGCGATACGCCTAATTGCTTCATCACATCCACCAACTGTTTATACAAACCCTGGTAACTGCGATGTAAACCCTGGGCCTCTTCCCCTTCGGGATTGAGCTGTTGGCGGGCCCGCTCAAAGTTGTCTACCACCGGCAGAATTTCGCTCAAGGTGCTGCAGATCAACTGCACGCGCAGATCTTCAGATTCCCGTTGCTGCCGTTTACGAAAGTTATCGAAATCGGCGGCAATCCGCATGTATTGCCCGCGCAGGGATTCATTTTCTTGGCGCAGGCTGGTGAGTTCAGCCGTTAGATCGGGCTCAACAGCCCCATTGTTCAGCTCCTCCACCGGTGCCGCTACTTCCTCAGGAGCTGAATTATCAAGCTCAGGGGCGGGGGATTCTTCGTTCATGGGGCGGCCCATTGGAATTCATCCATGTTGCTGGGAGCCCTACCCATGAATCAAGGTCGGGAAACCCCGCCATCCTGAAACCAGTTGTTTGGTTTGCGGTGGAGAAATTTGAACTCACGGAAAGCGCTGCCACCGGCAACGCCTCCCCAATGGTGCAATTGGCAGATCGCATCCTGCTGCAAGCCCTCGATAGCCAAGCCAGCGACATTCACATAGAACCCCAAGAAACTGAATTGCGGGTGCGCTTAAGGATCGATGGGGTGCTGCAAAACGCCTTTGAACCGCTGCCGGCCGGGCTGACTCCAGCCCTCACCAGCCGTTTCAAAATTATGGCTGATCTGGATATCGCCGAGCGGCGTTTGGCCCAAGACGGCCGCATCCGTTGTGGTTATCGGGGCCGCACCGTTGATTTCCGCATCAATTCAATGCCAAGCCGCTTTGGCGAAAAACTGGTGTTGCGCCTTTTGGATACCAGTGCAACCGAGCTCAACTTGGAGCAGCTCATTAATGATCCATTTGTGCTGGCGGAACTGCGGGAACTGGGCCGCATGCCCTACGGAATCCTGCTGGTAACAGGTCCCACCGGTTCCGGCAAAAGCACCACCCTTTATGGCTTGCTTGCAGAACGCAATCAAACGGAAATCAACATCTCAACGGTGGAAGATCCGATCGAATACACCCTGGCTGGTGTTACCCAAACCCAGGTAAATCGTGAAAAGGGCTTTGATTTTGCCCAGGCCCTAAGGGCATTTATGCGACAAGACCCGGATGTGTTGCTGGTGGGCGAAACCCGCGACCTGGAAACCGCCAAAACTGCCCTTGAAGCTGCACTAACCGGTCACCTGGTGCTCACCACCCTGCATTGCAACGATGCCCCCAGCGCCATAGCCCGCCTAGGGGAGATGGGGGTAGAAACATTTTTATTGAGTGCAGCATTGGTGGGTGTGTTGTCGCAGCGCTTGCTGAGGCGCCTATGCAGCAACTGCTCTGAAACGCACGAGCCAGCTGGTGCAGACCTGGCAAGGCTGGGGTTCCTAGCGAGCCAAAGCAGTAAGCACAGCTTTCGCCGTGCTCCAAAAACAAACACTTGCCCCCATTGCGCTGGCCTTGGTTACCGCGGCCGTATTGGTGTATTCGAACTGATGCGCATCAATGAGCCAATGGCCGCGGCCATCGCCAAGGGTGCCAGCAGCAATGAATTGAGAGATTTAGCGATAGCAAATGGCATGCAAACGCTCTTGGGGAGCGGCCTACACCTGGCCCAACAGGGCCTCACCAGCCTTGAGGAAGTTGAACGGGTGTTGTTAACCGATGGCGGACTCCAGCAGGAGTTGCGTAGGCAACAAATAAACAGCGCCACCTGCAGGGGCTGCAAGGCCGGCCTTAAAAATGAATGGCTGGATTGCCCCTATTGCTTAACCCCGAGGGGAACACTGCAGCCATGAACCCCATGGCCCATGGCTACAACCCTTGATCCACTACTGAATGATTGGCTGCTACGGCTGCTTGCTGGTGGCGGCAGCGATCTACATCTATCCGCCAATGCACCCCCCTACGGCCGTTTTAATGGCTCGCTGGCAAAGATGGCAGAAACCAGCCTTAACAGGGTTCAAACAAGGCATTTGATTTGTTCTTTACTCACAACTAATCAAATAGAACAGCTCGAAAAAAACCTGGAACTAGATTGCGCCTATGAATTAAACGGCGCCGGTAGATTCCGACTAAATGTATTTAAAGAGAAGGGTTGCTATGCAGCCTGCCTGAGGGCCTTGGGTGATCAAATCCCAAGTTTTGAACAACTGGGGCTTCCCGCTGCGCTGCAGCAAATAAGCAAACGTCCAAATGGATTGGTGTTGGTTACTGGCCCAACGGGCTCGGGAAAAAGTAGCACCCTAGCGGCCCTATTAGAGTATATAAATCAAAATCAAGCAAGCCACATTATCACCATAGAAGATCCCATTGAATTTGTTTATAACTCTGCAAAAAGCTTAATTCATCAGCGTCAGCTTGGTGAGGATACCCACAGTTTTACAAATGCCCTCAGAGCTGCATTAAGGGAGGATCCAGATGTGATATTAGTTGGTGAATTAAGGGATCTAGAAACAATTCAATTGGCAATTAGTGCCGCCGAAACTGGTCATTTGGTATTTGCAACCCTCCACACCAGCTCCGCAGCCCAAACGGTAGATCGCCTGGTTGATGTATTTCCGGCAGACCAGCAAAGCCAGATTCGCATGCAACTAAGCAGCAGCCTAGTGGCTGTTTTTGCCCAAAACCTATGCAGAGCAGTCGAGCCCCAAAATGGCTGTTTTGGCAGGGTGATCGCCCAAGAAATTATGCTAAAAACCCCTGCCATTGCCAATTTAATCCGCGAGGCTAAAACAGCCCAAATATATTCACAACTGCAAACTGGCAATCAATATGGCATGCAAACAATGGAGCAATCGCTTGCGAATCTAGTAAATAGCGGCAAGATTAGCCAGCAAGAGGCATTAAGGAAAACAAATAAATCAGCGGAATTAGAATATTTAATTGGGGGCAACTAATGGCTCCCAAAATATTTATTTGTAGCCATCGCAGCCGCCAAGGCACTGAGCAGATTATTAAAATTAAAGCTAATAACGAATCAGCTGCCAAAAGAATTTTAAGGCAGCGGGGTATCCTAGCTTTTGCAATCAAAGAAAGCCTGGCTGAAAGCAAGCATTCAGCAAAGCAGCCGGGCTTTAAATTAAATTTTGAGAAGCGCCCAGGGGTTAGGGAGAAGGCATTATTTGCAAATAAATTAGCAGCTTTGGTTGGCGCAGGGCTGCCGATTATTCGCAGCCTTGATTTAATTACTAAACAACAAAAACAACCACTATTTAAAAGGGCCTTATTAAACGTTTCCCTCAACGTGAATGAGGGGAACTCCCTTGGCGGCAGCCTTAGGCAATGGCCCCAAGTATTTGATCCTTTGATCGTAACAATGGTGGAGGCTGGCGAAGCCGGTGGGTTGCTGGAGGAGGTTTTAAAGCGCTTGGCAATGCTGCTGGAAAATAATGCAAAATTGCAAAACCAAATTCGCGGCGCCTTGGCTTATCCGATAACTGTGCTGATAATTGCTCTGCTGGTATTTCTTGGCATGACAATATTTCTAATACCCACATTTGCAGATATCTTTAAAGAATTGGGTGCTGAACTACCTGCATTTACCGTATTGATGCTTAATTTTAGTGTGCTGTTGCGCTCGCCATTTGCGATTATATTTATGGCGCCAGTAATTGCTGGTTATTTTATATTGCGTCGCAGCCACGCAACCCCAGAAGGGCGGCTAAAAATCGATGGCTTTTTACTGCAATTACCGATCTTTGGAGAGCTGATTCAAAAAACGGATACCGCCCAGTTTTGTAGAACATTTAGCAGCCTTAGCAGGGCGGGTGTGCCGATACTAATGGGCCTTAAAATAGTTGCCGATAGTGTTGGTAATCGGGTACTTGCCAACGGGCTGGTTGCGGCGCGCCTAGGGGTGCAAGATGGCATTAGCTTAAGCCAAGCCCTCGGCCGTAGCCACTTATTCCCATCCCTTGCAATCAGTTTAATTGCTATCGGAGAGGAAACAGGTGAAATGGACGTGATGCTTTCCAAGGTTGCAGATTTTTATGAGGATGAAATCGCCATAGCTGTAAAAACAATTACCACAATGTTGGAGCCAATGATGATTGTTGTTGTTGGCGCGATCGTGGGCTCAATTTTATTAGCTATGTACTTACCAATGTTTAGTGTATTTAATAAAATTGCTTAGTTAGGGGCTCCTGAATTGCGGCTGTTTTAGCAACCAACTACCCAGGGCGGCGCTGCCATAACCACTGAGGTGGTCATGGTCGGCATAGAGGGGCAGTGTGCCGCGCCAATTGCTACAGGTTTTAGCATCACAAAATAAATTTATTGGATCAATTATTTGCAAACCTGGTAAACGCTTTTGCAAGCGCTTTAGGCGTTCTAGGGCAGGTGCCCGATCGCTTTCAAAATCGGCACGCCTTTGGCTGCAATCCAGCTTGAGCTGTTGCTGCCAACCAAGGCATTGTTTACCAAGCACGTTGTAAACAGGCCAGGGGGCAAGCAAGCCAACCAGCACGCCACTGGCTTGCAATCCACGCAAGGCTGGCTCTAGGTGTGAACCCATCACGGGAGTGTTTG
Organism: Synechococcus lacustris Maggiore-St4-Slac; assembly: GCF_024345595.1. Classification (NCBI taxonomy): domain Bacteria; kingdom Bacillati; phylum Cyanobacteriota; class Cyanophyceae; order Synechococcales; family Synechococcaceae; genus Synechococcus; species Synechococcus lacustris. The sequence goes on from NZ_JAGQBK010000003.1 coordinate 132,212, forward strand.
GGTTTACGTAACTTGCCACCTGCAACCGAGGCGAAAGGCGCGGCAAGCGCAAACTTGGCAGCAATAGGCGATCGCCAGGCTTAGCCAGCCGTTTCACCAATGCAAGCGATTGGGCCTCATAAACGGAGCAGCGGCCTGGATCAAAGCTGTAGGAAAGCAATGAACAACCGCCCATTCCCGGCGGTGTTACAACAAAACCCACCAGGCCCGGCTTCGCTGCCACCAAGCTGCGCACCGCTGCCAGCAACGACCCGGCATGGGAATCACCCACCACAAATAAATGGCGGCGTTCTTCAGCAATGGCTTTGCCCGTTGCCTGCACCATGGTGAGCTGCAGGGCCATCCCAGGCGCCAATTGCTCAATTTGGCTAGCGGTTAGGGCAGAAGCAATTGCATCATTACTGGAAACATCCGCCGGCAATAGTTGTTGAATTGGCCTTGGATCATTGGCTGTCCAGGCATATTCTGAAAAAGTGGCCAAACCCAAAGGGGCCCGCAGCCGTTGCGCCTGGCTATCAAATAAAGCCAAACCAACTAAACCAAAGCCCCCCAACAAACCCAATCGAGCCAGGGAAGCACTCCTGCTCCAACCCAGTTCCACAAAGCGATAGGAAAACCAGGTGAGTAGGGCAGTTGCAAGCAAAGCAACGGGCAACCAAAACCCAGATTGGCTGCCAAATAAATAACGGGCAAACACAATGCAAGGCCAGTGATAAAGGTAGAGCGAATAGGAAACAGCACCCAAGGCCTGCAACCCATTGGATTGGGCCAAAACTGCCAAGGGCGTTCCAGCGCCAAAGCCAAGCAAAACAGCACTGGCCAGCACCGGTAGAACCACACCTGGCATTGGGTAGGAGCCTTTATTGGAAAGCAAAGCAAAACTGAGCAACAGCAATAAAAGGGCAAAAACTTGAATCAAACCGGCAAACTTTTTAAATTTGGCCAACAACCGCTTAAACCTGCTCGTTACTCCCGCCAAAGCAAGCAGCACACCTGTGGCCAGCTCCCAAAAGCGACTAAGTGGTGATAGATAGGCCCGCTCCGCTGCAACTTGCGACCAGTGCCAGGCCAGCAAAAAAGAAGCAAACCAAAGCGCTCCTGCTGCAAGCCAAAAGTGCCAACGGCGCTCAGTTCGAACAAAAGGCAGAAATATCAGCGGAAAAATTAAATAAAATTGCTCTTCAATTCCCAAAGACCAAGTATGCAGATAAGGATTTAAATACTCATCTGGGCTAAAATAATTTGTTTGCTGCGATATGAGCTTTAAATTGGATACCCCCAATAAACCAGTGATCGAATAGCCGTAAAAGCTATGGAACAAGCGCTTGTCGTAAATCAAATAACTAATGGCTGCAATAATCAAAAGAGCAACCAATAACGGTGGCATTATTCGCCGCAAACGCCGTTTAAAATAATCACTGAAACCCATTTCCCTATCTGGATCTTTAGCTTGCCTCGCAAGCAATGCATAGGTAACTACATATCCCGAGATAACAAAAAATAGATCCACACCGCCGTAGCCACCAGGCAGTAAATCAGGGAATAAATGAAAAATGAGCACCGCCAGCACCGCCACACCACGCAGGGCTTGAATATCTGCGCGAAATGGCAACCTATGGCCTTGAATCATTGCTTAAAGCCCGCCGCGATCGCCCCGCCTGCAATCCAGCCACTACTCCAACAGTGTTGAAAATTAAAACCACCTGTTACCCCATCTATATCCATTATTTCACCGGCAAAAAACAAACCTGGTTGTTTACGGCTCTCCATTTTAGCTAGATTTATTTCAGCTAGATCCACACCACCAGCAGTTACAAACTCCTCACCAAATGGCCCCCTGCCCAGCACTGAATAAACACTGCGTTGCAATATCTGTTGCAGCCGTTGTTCCCCCTGGCGAGATAACTCAGCCCAAGGCATGGCTGCATCTAGCTGGGCTTGATTAAGCAGGGCTAACCAAAGCCGTTTTTTAATAGCTAGCAACAGTTCAGGCCTGCCATTAGCCAATTGCTTACGGGCTAAATCCAAGCGCGCCTGGCGCAATTGTTGCTGCAGGATTTGCGGATCAGCGCCTGCAGTCCAATCAACACGCAATTCAGCTCGATATTGATTTTGATGCAGGGCCCTGGCGGCAAAAGCGGTTAGCCGCAACAGGGCCGGGCCGCTTAAACCCCAATGGGTAATCAGCACCGTGCCCCGTTGACGAAAAATTTCAGCGCCCACATGCAATTCCAGCGGCACCAACCCCTGGGATACCCCAGCCAGCTCCCTTAAAAATTTGCCATCCAAGCGCAGGGTAAAAAGCGACGGCACCGGCGCTATCACCCGGTGGCCTAGGGCCTGGGCCAATTGCCGGCCGCTGGGGTGTCCGCCGGTGGCAAGCAGCAATTTGGCGCAATGAAGCGGCTGCCCTAATCCCCGCCCCTTCAAGGCAAAACCACCAGAGGCCAGGGGCTGCACCGCCTGCAGTGCCCTTTGGCTGTGCAGTTCTACGCCAACGGCTTCAGCCCTGCGGCGCAGGGCATCAACAACCGTGGCTGAACTGTTGCTTGTGGGAAACATGCGGCCATCGGCCTCTTCGTGTAAGTCCACCCCCCGCTCACTAAACCAAGCCACTGCATCACCAGCAGCAAAGCGACTAAACGGACCCCGCAGCGGCTTTTCACCCCTGGGATAGTTAGCCACCAATTCCGCTGGATCCCAGCAGGCGTGGGTGAGGTTGCAGCGGCCGCCGCCGCTTATCCGCACCTTGGCCAAGGGTTCAGCTGTGGCTTCCCAGATCTGAACCTGCTGCAAACCTGCCTCAGCGGCTGTGATGGCCGCCATAAAACCGGCGGCACCACCACCTGCCACCACCAGCTCAGGCATCGGCCTTAAAAGTTAGGGCCACGCCGTTATTGCAATAGCGCTTACCGGTGGGTTTTGGACCATCGTTAAATACATGGCCTTGGTGGCCCCCACAACGGCGGCAATGGTATTCAGTGCGGGGCACGATCAATTTGAAATCCACTTCCGTATCCACTGCTTTTTGCAGCGGCGCCCAAAAACTGGGCCAACCGGTGCCGCTATCAAATTTTGTAGCACTGGAAAATAGGGGCAATGCACAGCCGGCACAGAGATAGGTGCCCTTGCGTTTTTCTGCATTCAAGGGGCTGCTGAATGGTGCTTCGGTTCCTGCTTGGCGCAAAACCTTAAAAGCACTGGCGGATAAACGCTCTCGCCATTGGGCTGGGCTTAGTTGCCAGGCGGGATCAACGACGGCGGAGGCGGCAGTTGGTCGCCAAAGCCCCATGAAGGCGGCAGCCAGGGCCTGAAGCAAAGATCGACGTTGCCAATTGGCCATTTTCAATAAATTGCACATCAAGCTGCAGCATGGGGTAGTGACCCCCTCAAGCGCCACTCCTAACCAGCACCCCGCCCACCGGTTCAGTGTGGCGCCAATGCTGGATTACACCGATCGTCACTTTCGAGTGTTGATTCGGCAGGTGAGCCGCCATGCGCTGCTCTATTCAGAAATGGTGGTGGCCCAGGCCCTGCACCATGGCGATAAGAGCAAACTGCTCAGCTTTGATCCGATTGAGAAACCCCTGGCTCTGCAATTGGGTGGCGACAGCCCTGAGCTGTTAGCTGCCGCTGCCGAATGGGCCCAGAAATGGGACTACAGCGAGGTAAACCTAAATGTGGGCTGCCCCAGCGCCAAGGTGCAACAGGGACGATTTGGCGCTTGTTTGATGGCGGATCCCAAGCGGGTGGCTGATTGTGTGTCCGCCATGGCTGAAGCCTCTGGTTTACCGATCACGGTGAAACATCGCATTGGCATTGATAACCACGACAGCTATGCCGAACTACTCAATTTCGTAGATACCGTGGCTGCGGCTGGCTGCCAACGCTTCATTGTTCATGCCCGTAAAGCTTGGTTGGAGGGCCTTGATCCAAAACAAAACCGCACCGTGCCACCTTTGCGCTACGACCTTGTGCAAAAACTGAAACAAGATCGTTCTGATTTGATCTTGGAACTAAACGGTGGTTTAGAAAGTTTGGAAAGCTGCCAAACACATCTGCTTTGGGCCGATGGGGTAATGGTGGGCCGGGCGGCATACCACCACCCTTTGCAGTGGAACAGGGTGGATCAAGAGGTTTTCAACGACCTCGAAGCAATGCCAGCTCGAGCATCAACGGTATTGCGGGGCATATTGCCCCACGCGGAACGCTGGTGCGCAAGCGGCGGCAAACTCTGGCCGATTGCCCGCCATTTAGTGCATTTAGTTGAAGGTGTTAGTGGCGCGCGCCATTGGCGCCGAGGCCTTGTGGAAGCGGCCGCTAAAGCAAACGCTGGCCCACAGGTGTTGGAAAAAGCCTGCCTTCAATTAGAAGAGCGGGGTTTGTAGATAGCTGCTAAACAAGGTTGTTCGAAAAAATTTTTGATGGCACGCCTCAGAGCTGGCAAGGAAAATGCCGGCAGTTTCATGCGGGATTTTCGGAATTTCCTGCAACAGGGCAACGTGGTAGACCTTGCAGTTGCTGTGGTTATTGGCGGCGCCTTCGGCAAGGTGGTGGATGCCCTAGTGAGTTTTGTGATGGGGCAATTGCTCACGCCAACATTGAAATCACTGGGTATTGATCAAATCAATCAATGGCCCGCCGGTAATTTTTTGGTGGCATTGATCAATTTTGTTGTGATCAGCTTTGTTGTGTTTTCAATAATCCGCACAATGCAAAGCATGAAACGCCAAGAAGCTGCCGCCAAGCCAGAAGCAACTCCCGATCCCCAGCTGTTGCTAGCAGAAGCAGCCCAGCGGCTTGCCAAAGCATTGGAAAGCCGCCAGATCTAACTCAGATTTAGGGTTAACCCTCAGCGCCGCCGTAATCGCCCCAATCTTCACTGGGTGCTGGGCTGGAGGGGCGATCCCCTCCGCGACGGCGGCGGCTACGGCCATCATCGAAACCATCACGGCTGGGTTCACCCCCACCAAAGTCAGGGGACGGAGCACCCCAGGTATCTGCGGCAGGAGCTGGGGCTGGAGCTGAATCACGGTTGCTGTAGCTGCGATCTTCCCAACCGCGGGCACCGGAGCTGCGCTCACCGCCGCCGCCTCCGTAACCGCCGCCGCCGCCATAGCCACCACCGCCGCCACGGCTTGGTGCTCCGTAACCACCGCCGCCGCCGCCATAGCCACCACCGCCGCCACGGCTTGGTGCTCCATAACCGCCACCGCCGCCGCCATAGCCACCACGGCCGCCACCACCGCCGCCGCCGCCGCCGCCACTGCGGGGTTCAGCTTTATTGATGCGCAGGGGGCGACCCATCAGCTCAGTGCCCTGCAATGCTTCGATGGCACGCTCCTCAGCAGCGTCGTCTGCCATCTCCACAAAGGCAAAGCCTCTTTTGCGTCCGGTGTCCCTTTCCAAAGGAAGGGAACAGTTGCTTACCTCGCCATAGGTGGCGAAGAGTTCAATGATGTCCTCCTGTTCCGCGCGGAAGGGGAGGTTGCCGACAAAAATGCTCACTGGCCGTAGGGGACCGAATGGACCGTTGAATGGACTCGGGGAACCCACAAAAGTGGGAACACGGGAAATCTAAACCGGCAAGTGCCTGCTTATCGATGTCGTTAAGAACACATCAATACACTTCTCCAGTGATTGAGCTGACCCTGCACCTGGGTAAAGCCCGTACCACCTTCACTTACCCGGGCAGCCACCACCTCCCGATGGGCAATCGCTGCATAAATGCTTTGCTCAAAGGCTGGATGCAGGGATTGCCAGCGCTCTAAAGGCAACTCCGCCAGTAACAGGCCCTCCTCCAGGCAGGTTTTCACTAGCCCGCCCACCAGTTGATATGCCTCCCGGAAAGGCACACCTTTGTTAACCAAATAATCGGCCACATCGGTGGCATTGGAGAAATCACTGGCCACCGCCCGCTCCATCCGATCCACTCGAAAACTGATCCCCTCCTCCAGCAGGATCGCCATCGCCTCCAAACAAGCCTCTGTGGTGCGAACCGTGTCAAACAAAGCTTCTTTGTCTTCTTGAAAGTCTTTGTTGTAGGCGAGGGGCAGGCCTTTGATCATGGTGAGCAAGCCCTGTAGATGACCAAACACCCGACCGCATTTACCACGCACCAACTCGGGCACATCGGGGTTTTTTTTCTGGGGCATCAAGCTGCTACCGGTGGCGCAACGGTCTGTGAGGTGAACAAAACCGAATTCCTCACTAGCCCAAAAAATCACCTCTTCACTAAGCCGACTCAAATGGGCCATCACCAAGGCCGCCGCCGCGCTGAATTCAACGGCGAAGTCGCGGTCGCTCACCGCATCCAAACTATTGGCATAAATGCTTTCAAAACCCAATTCCGCCGCTGTTTGACGCCGATCAATCGCTAGGGGAGTGCCCGCTAAAGCAGCGGCACCAAGGGGGCAGATATTGACCCTTTTACGCACATCAAGCAGGCGTAAACGATCCCGTTCCAACATCTCCACATAGGCCAGAAGATGGTGGGCCAAGGAAAGGGGCTGGGCCCTTTGCAAATGGGTATAGCCCGGGATCAGGGTGTGCAGATGCCCATCTGCCAACTGAAATAAGGCCCGTTGCAAACGCTGCAGGCTGGGTTCAAGGCCATCGATGCGTTGGCGTAACCAAAGGCGAATATCGGTGCCCACTTGATCATTACGGCTACGCCCGGTGTGCAATTTTTTGCCTAGTGGGCCAAGCAATTCGATCAATCGCCTTTCCACAGCGAAGTGAACGTCTTCACACTCGAGGCCGGGCAGAAAGCTGCCCGCCGCCGCCTCTTGGCGCACTGTTTCCAGGCCAGCAATCAGTTGCTCGCTTTCTGCTTCGCTGATCAAACCGCAGCGGCCGAGCATGCGGGCATGGGCAACAGAACCATCCAGGTCTTGTTGCAGCAGGGCGATATCAAAACCGATCGAAGCATTAAATCGTTCGATCGCAGGATGCAAACCCTGCTCAAAACGATTGCTCCAGCTAGTGCCTTCACTGTTAGTTGCACCCATTTAGCCTGGCCCGCAGGATTTCACAGGCTAGGTAACACCACTTCCTCTTTCACCTTAAGTACCACCACCGAGGCATCGTCTTCCAATTGGCGGCCAGCACCAACAAAACGATCCAAGCGGGCAAACAACTGATCCAAAATTTCTTGGGCGCCCACCCCCAACTTGCAAATCGCCAACAGGGCCCTCATCAAACGTTCCTCATCAAAGCGATCACCGCCAATGCCACTGGCCTCCGTTACACCATCTGTGTAAAAAAGCAGCACATCGCCGGGCTCAAGCTGCACCTGCTCACAGCCGTAGTCGGCATCGGCTTGCAAACCAATCAACAAACCAGGGGCATCTAAACGCTCCACCGAATGGCCCTGACGGCGCCAAATCAAAGGCGGATTATGGGCAGCATTGCTAAAACGCAGCAATCTTGTGCGGGGATCGTATTCAGAATAAAAAAGGGTTACGAAACGATTGGAATGGGCTAAATCTTCCTGGGCCAGTTGATTTAGGTCGTGGAGAATTTGATCTGGGGCTAAACCGGTTAACACCTCAGCTCGCAACATTCCCCGCAGCAAAGTCATTAATAAACCAGCAGGAATTCCCTTTCCCATCACATCACCCATCACTAAAGCCCAGCGCCCCTGCTCCCTTCTTTTGCCAGTTAGCTGCGGTTTTGTGGGGATAAAATCGTAATAATCACCTCCCACCTGAAATGCGGGCCGGCAGCGGGCAGCCAATTCAACCCCTTCAATAACAGGGCAGCGATCGGGTAAAAGTTGCGCTTGGATTTCTCCGCCGATGCTCAGCTGTTGATCAACACGTTGGTGTTGCCGCATCTGCTCCAATAGCAATTCATTTTCAATTGCCACTGCAGTTTGATCAGCCACCAATTGCACATGGCGGCGACGAACCTCACTCCATGAGTATTGCGGATCACTGCTAAATACATACAAACGACCCCTTTGACGATTTTTTGCCACCACGGAAGTGCCAAAAAGTTGCACATCACCCAATTGTCTGCGCACTAATTGATCAAGCCTGGAAGCCATCAATTCATCACCGGCTTCGCGATCCAAATCCTTGTCTTGCAGCCCCGCCAGCATCCGCAGTAGTTCAGCGCAGCGGCTGGAAGCGGAACCATGCAACTGTTCCCGCCACAGGGAACCATCGCTGCGCAAAGTGAGCAATATTGCCCCTTCAGCCTCCACTAGGCGGCACGTGAGCAGCGGTACCAACTCCAAAAAACGGCTCAGGTTGGTAAAACTACGCAGGGCAAAACCAAGTGATGCCAATAGCTCTTGATTTCGCCTTTGCTCCCGGTTGAGGCTATCGATCAGCTGCCGCAAAGAAGCCGCAGGGGTAATCGCGCTAACTGATCGGTGGGTAGGCGGCTGAGCGCCCATGGGGCTGCCGCAGGGGGCCCTAAGTTAGCTAGTTACGGGCAAGTAAGGCTTCAACAAACTCAAAGCTATTGAAAGGCCTCAAATCTTTAATCCCTTCACCGGCCCCGATAAAACGAATCGGCAGGCCAGTTTCAGCTGCCACGGCAAGGGCAACACCACCGCGGGCACTGCCATCGAGTTTTGTGAGCACCACCCCTGTGAGCTGCGCAGCAGCGGCAAAGGCCATCGCCTGGCGCAAACCGTTTTGGCCTTGGCTGGCATCAAGCACCAGTAACGATTCAACCTTGGCTTCTGGTGCCAGGCGATCGATGATGCGCCGCACCTTTGCCAGTTCTTCCATCAAGTTGTGTTTGGTTTGCAATCTTCCTGCCGTGTCAACAAGCAGCAGTTCAATGTTTTTTGATCGCGCTGCACCGATGGCATCAAACACAACAGCGGCGGGATCAGCATTGGCGGAAGGGTTAGCGATCACAGTTACCCCACTGCGTTCTGCCCACACCTGCAATTGCTGCACCGCAGCAGCCCTGAAGGTGTCCCCTGCTGCCACCAGGCAGCTGTAACCGCTGCGCACAGCCAAATTGGCAAGTTTGCCCAAAGTTGTGGTTTTACCAACTCCATTCACACCAACTATCAACCAAATATTCAACTGATTTTTATCTGGTGCCAACAGGGGTAATACGCCTTTATTACTAAGCGGTTTTTCAAGTTGTTCACGCAATTCCTGCTTGAGCAAACCCAGGGCTTCTGTGGCATCAAGCACGCCTTCATTCATTCTTTTGCGCAGGCGATCAAGGGACTGATCGGTGCTTTCAACACCCACATCAGCGCGCAGTAACAGGCTTTCGATTTCCTCTAAAGACTTTTCTGATAGGGGGTCATCACCAAGATTTTCAAGCAGCTGTGTAACAAAACCCTGGCGGGTTTTTTCCATGCCGGCCCGCAACTTAGCCAGCCAATCAATCTCCTCGATAGATACTTGAGCCGCTGATCTTCCCTGGGCTGCAAGCACCTCTGCCGACCAGAGAAAATCGGCATCCAATTGGCCTAATTCAGGTTCTGCTGGCGGCGCTTCTTGGGCCAAACTTGCCAGCCGTTCCTCACGCTTAGCCGCTGCCTGCTCTAGCAGCGAAACAACAGGTTTTTGTTCTTCTAATTTTGGTTCTTCTGTGGGTTTTGGTTCTTCAACAATTTCAACTTCTTTAACAGCTTCTACTTTTTCAACAGTCTCTACTTCAGGTTGGCTGCCTTGCTGTTGGGCCTTGAGGCGGGCGTAGGCCTCCTTTGCCCAAGCCAAGGCATCTTCTGCAGCCTCCGCCTCTGGGGTGGGACGTTGGAACCAGTCAAATTCAGACATCGTTAGCTAGCCAATTCAGTGGAGGCAGTGATGTATCGCCGCAGCACCCCATTGATCTTGCGCCTACCGGCCTCATCGCTGTAGCGATTGGCTAATTCAACAGCCTCATTAATGGCCACAGCTGTTGGTGTTTGAAAAGCTTCAATTTCCACCACCGCCAACCTGAGGATGTCTTGATCGATGCGGGGCAAACGGGTTAGGCGCCAACCCTCCATTACCGCATCAATGCGGCTATCGAGGGATGGCTGAGCTGCAAATACGGCCTTGGAGCGCTCAAGGGCCCATAGCCTGATGTCTTGTTGATCGGCAAGCAACAACAAGCGCGGAAATTCCAAACTGGCTGATAGCCGGTTCAAAACCTGCTCTGCAGATTCCAAACTCCGATTCAAATGTTGGCGCACCCTATCGTTTTCGCCTTCGCTTAATTCACTATCAAGCAAAGCCTGTTGGGCCTGCTGCAATTGATCTGCCGATTGATCTAGGGCCTCCCTCAGATGACTGTTAAGCGATGTGAGCGCTTGGGCTAAAAGTTGTTCACAACTACTGGGGGTTCGATCCGCTTTTTGACCAAGAATCAACAGGGCCAGTTCCCTGGCAATCGAACGGTTCTGCATCAACTTCAGGGCTTGGGGGGACCCGGCAGGGGGGAGGGCCGCAATTGGGCTAGCAGGCTAGAGAAACTGCGATTAACCGGGCTATCACGGTCATCAGGGCTAACGATGCCCGCCGAAATGATTGTTCTAAATGCATCTTCAACACTTAGATCAATGTCCCTCACGGCGGTTTCAGGTACCACCGTGTACCAACCGGTGGTGGGATTTGGTGCTGTTGGTATGAACACACTCAACATCGGCTGATTAAAACCAGCGGCCATCGATGCCCCCAAAACTCCTGTAACAAAGCCGAGGGAATACAAACCTTCACGGGGATATTCCACCAACACCACCCTGCGAAAACGGGTGCTGTTATCACGCAGCACCGTTTCCAGAATCTGTTTAAGCGTTTTATAAACAGATCCCGCCAATGGAATCCGAGCCAGGGTGCCCTCGCCGTAATCCAACAACCAACGGCCAACAATATTGCGGGCCATCAAACCGATTAAAAGAATGCCCAGTAGGGGCACCAATAAACCAGCCAGCAGATTGATCAGTTCCTGCAGGAAGGGATTAAGGGTATTGAAAGGGTTGAATTGTTTCGGCACCGAGGTGAGGAAACTCACCACAAAACGGGTCACCAAAGTGGATAACCAAATCGTGGTTGCCAGGGGAATCACCACCAGCAAACCCGCGATCAGGTCGTTCTTGAGGTCTTGTTGCAACCGCACATTTACGGGCGGTTCTGGTCTGGGGCGGGTCTGCACCAAGGGAGTTGAGCAGCAAGTCGCTAATGCAACTTAGCCACAGGGGCGCCCCTTAGAGGATTGCAGCCATTGCAACCGCCGCTGTAGCTAAAGCCAACAGCAATGCCACACCAGTGCCGCTGAAACGCCTTTGGCCAAGGGTTAACGATCTAGCCCGCTCCGCTTGCTGCACCTGTTGTTTCAGCTGACCCAAGCGGCCATCAATAAACCGTTTTGCCTGGCCACTGGCCAGCTCATCACTCAGGTTTGGATCCAATTGACCCGCCTGGCGCAGCTGACCCACCAGGGCTTCAATCAATTGAGGGTTGTTGCTTTCCGCCTGGGCTCGCTCCAATTCCATTTGTTTTTGACTCACCGCCTGATCAGCCTGTTTCTGCAGGATTGCGTTGCCACTGATCGTTACTGGCACTGCCACCAAAAGCGATAGGGCCAAGGCGATGCCCACCCCAAACACCGTCCAGCGCAGGGGGCTGCGCAGCTGCTGCGGTTGATCCAGGCGCGAACCCACCAACATCAAGAGCAAACCCACCAAAGCCATGGGGGAACCCTTGATCAGGGTGTCTACCACCAATTGACTGAAAGCCTCTTCGCCCCAGGCATTGGCACTAAGCACCGCCAGCAGTTCTAAAGCGAGCACCAGCACCAGCACACCGCCGATCCAGCGCAACAAACCAGATAAACGGGAAGGGGAAAGCTCAGGCACGGCACAATAAAGATGCGGCGCAACTGTAGGAGTGCCGGTGAATCTTGCCGACCAGTTGAAACAACAGGCCCTTGCCCAGGGATTTGCCGTAGCTGGGGTGGCGTCCACATCAGCTGGGGGGCGGATGCCACTGCGCACCGCTGCGCTTGAGCGCTGGCTCGCCGCCGGTTACCAGGCGGATATGGCCTGGATGAACAATCCCAAACGTCTTGCGGTGCAGCAACTACTGCCGGGGGTGCGCAGCCTTTTGGCGGTGGGCCTCAACTACTACGTGGATCAACAACAGGGGGTTGGTGTGGCCCGCATCGCCCGCTATGGCTGGGGTAGGGACTATCACCGGCTGATCGAGCAACGCTTAAAACGCTTGGGCCGCTGGTTGGAGCTGCAGCAACCCGATAGCCGTTGGCGCGTTTGTGTTGATACGGCACCGCTACTTGATAAAGCTTGGGCTGAAGAGGCAGGTATCGGTTGGATTGGTAAAAACGGCAATTTGATCAGCCAAAGCCATGGTTCCTGGTTGCTGCTGGGCCATCTGCTCACCACTTGCGAATTAACACCAGATGCCCCAGCAATCCCCCTCTGTGGCAGCTGCAACGACTGTTTGCCGGCCTGCCCCACTGGCGCCATAGCGGAACCATTTGTGGTGGATAGCCGCCGTTGCATTGCTTTTCACAGCATTGAAAACCGGGATGACACATTGCCATTACCGCTCCATGGCTGGGTTGCCGGTTGTGATTTGTGCCAGGAGGTTTGCCCATGGAATAAACACCATGCCAAAGCAAGCACTGATCCAGAACTACAACCACGCAACTGGATCCTGCAAAGCAAACCGCAGGAACTAAAAGAATGGGATGACAATCAGTGGGATGAAGCGCTGCGGAGCTCGGCCCTAAGGCGAATCAAACCGCAAATGTGGCGCCGCAACCTAGGCTGCCTCTGAGATTCGCTGATCACCATGGGTCGCAGGCTGCTGGCTTTAATGGCGGCCGCTGCATGTTTGCTAGCGGCTCCCGCCCAGGCGCTTGTGCCCTATGTGTTTGTGCCAAGCGCTAAGGAACTAGGCAAAGCCGGTTTGGGTATTGCTGGTGCCGCTGCCGGGCTTCTGCAGATGGGCCAGGTGGAGGAGGGTCGCAAATTGGCCCGCCTTGCCGTGCAGGTTCTACCAAACGACCCCAGGGCCTGGCTAGTGCTTGCCGAAGCGGAACTGCGCAGCAGCCGTAAGGGCGAAAAAAACAACAAGGCCTATGAAGCCCTGGCACGGGCAAAGCAGTTAGATCCCAATAATCCTGGTGTTTGGTTTGCAGAGGGCTCCTTAAACCTGCGTAACAACAAACCGGAGGAAGCCCAAAAGCTATTGCGGGAGGGCCTGCGTTTGGATCCAAACAATCCAGGTGCCTACTTCGATTTAGGCAATGCCCAAATCCAGCTAAAGGAATTAAATCCAGCCTTGGCCTCGTTTGAAAAAGCAGCCGGGCTGCGCAAGGGATTTTGGGAAGCGGTTAACAACCAAGCGATCGTGTTGTTTGAACAGGGACGCACCGCAGAAGCCGTGGGCCGCTGGCGTAAGGCCCTAGAGATCAGCTCCGATGCAGCTGAACCCAGCCTTGCCTTAGCTGCTGCCCTTTATTCAGAGGGGAAAACCTCCACAGACACCATCACCTTGGCCACACAGGCGCTTGTGAAGGAACCGGACTATGTGCTGGATGCATATCAAAAAGATCAGCTTTGGGGCGCCAAATTGCGGCAGGCCACCCAGGTGCTGTTCCGCGATGAAAGGTTGCGGGGTTCTGTGGATAGGGCCATGGGGATGGCCGGTTTTAAGGACGAGTGAATTCGCTATCTGTAGGCTGAGCCCCTTCCCTTCGCATTAGCCCATTCCGCATGGCGGACGAGCGCATCGTTCCGATTGCCCTGCATCAAGAGATGCAGCGTTCGTATCTCGAATACGCGATGAGCGTGATCGTGGGCAGGGCCCTGCCGGATGTGCGCGATGGGCTTAAACCCGTACAACGGCGGATTTTATTTGCCATGTATGAGCTGGGGCTAACCCCAGATCGGCCCTATCGCAAATGCGCAAGGGTGGTGGGTGATGTGCTCGGTAAATACCACCCCCATGGCGATCAAGCCGTTTACGACGCCCTAGTGCGGCTGGTACAAACCTTTGCCAGCCGCCACCCACTGCTGGATGGTCACGGCAATTTCGGTTCGGTAGACGACGATCCAGCGGCGGCGATGCGCTACACGGAAACCCGTTTATCGCCGCTTTCCCATGGGGGAATGCTGGATGAAATCGGCAGCGACACCGTTGATTTTGCCAACAATTTCGATGGTTCCCAGCAGGAACCAACGGTTTTACCCGCCCAATTGCCTTTCCTGCTGCTCAATGGCTGCAGTGGCATTGCCGTGGGAATGGCCACGAGCATTCCGCCCCACAATCTTGGCGAAGTGGTAGATGGCCTTATTGCTTTGCTGCGCAACCCGGAGCTAAGCGATCAAAAATTACTCGAATTAATTCCCGGGCCTGATTTCCCAACGGGCGGTGTGGTGCTAACCGGTTCCGGGGTGCGGGACACCTACCTGCAGGGCCGTGGGAGCATTCCAATGCGTGGGGTAGCCCACATTGAGGAAACACAACCGGGAAAAGGCCGCCATAAACGGGGGGCGGTTGTGATAACTGAACTGCCATATCAATTAAGCAAAGCCGGATGGATTGAAAAACTGGCGGAACAAGTAAATGAAGGCAAGATCACCGGCATCGCCGATATCCGCGATGAGAGTGATCGGGAAGGTATGCGGGTGGTGGTGGAACTAAGGCGGGATGCAAATGCTGAACAGGTTATGGCTGAATTACATAAACGCACAGCCTTACAAAGTAATTTTGGTGCCATCATGTTGGCCCTGGTGCATGGCAAACCGCAACAGCTCAGTTTGCGGCAGTTATTAGAGCAATTTTTAGAATATCGCGAACTAACAATGGTGCGGCGCACCCGCTATGCCCTTAAGCGTTGCGAAGATCGTTTAGAGGTGGTTGAAGGTTTAATCAAGGCACTTAATGTTTTGCGCGAAGTGATTGAAATGATTCAATCAGCGCGAGATAGCGCCAGTGCAAAAGCTAGTTTACAGGTGCAACTTGATTTAACTGAAAGGCAAGCGGAAGCCGTATTGGCAATGCCCTTAAGGCGTTTAACAGGGCTTGAACAGGAGAGCTTACGCAAAGAGCTTGAGGAGTTGCGCCAGGAGCAAAAAGAATTGCGCCACCTGCTAGATGATCGGCCTACATTATTAGATACTTTGGTTAAAGAGTTAAAGCAACTTCGCAAACAATTTGCCACGCCAAGGCGCACGCGTTTACAGGAAGGCGGCGACGACCTGGTGGCGCAAAGGGCAGCAGCCCAAAGGCCAAATGCGGAAGCGCAAAGATTGCATGCCCTGGCTGCCATCAGTAGCGACAACCGCCTGTTACTACAAAGTGACGGCCTGTTGCGGATCGCCAGCCCCCAAAGCCTTGGCAAATTGCACCTGAGTGAACCGCTGCCTTTTGGGGACCATGGCGCCCATGGCCAATTGATCATGGCTGTTCAGCCTGCTCCCACCTTGCTGGCCTTCACCAGCGGCGGCCGCGTGGCGGCATTGCGTTGGGAATTTGCAGCACAACAACCGGGGCCGATTGAAAAATTCCTACCAGAAAGTGTTGATGGTCAAGGGGAGAAAGTAGTTGAGGTTTTAGTATTACCCCCAGAAGATATCAACTTCTCCATTGGTTTGTTAAGTAGTGATGGCCGCTTTAAAAGAATTGCAGCTGAAGAATTCAGGGAACTATCTGGGCGGGCAACAACAGTTCTAAAATTAAAAGATGGTGTGGTGTTAGAACGGGCTGTTATATGTAAAGAAACTGATAATTTAATTGTTGCCAGTAGCACCGGACGCAGTTTGCGGCTTCCCATAGATGAAAACAATGTTCCCCTGATGGGTCGCACTGCCCAAGGACCCACATTGATGAGGTTGCTGCCGGGCGAAACGATTGTTGGCGCTGCCGTTACTGCTGCCGATGCAGAGGTTTTATTAATTAGTGCGCTGGGGCAATTAAAAAAATTAGCAGTTTCAAATCTGCGCCTTTGTCAAAGGGGGGATCTAGGCGAAATAGCCCTAAGATTTAGCAACCGTAATGATCAATTAGTAGATCTAAGGGCCTGTGATGTGGAGTTGGTTGCCGTTGAAACACAAACGGGCAGTATCAGGTTGCAAACCGATAGCCTATTAGCAGAAGATAGCCGTGGCACCGGTTTAAACCTAGAATTACCAAAAACTGAAAAAGTTACTAGGCTATTGCCCCTAAATAATCAATTATGAGCAAACATGCCCCGAGGGGATAAATCCCTCAGCACCCCCTGCATTAACTAAACTCCACTCTTGCCCCAACTGATTAAATTGTCTTCTTATTAATTGCAACGGTGTTCCATTGGGCAAAGTTGTTATTACTGGAAAGCGTTGATTTGGCCCAACCCTAAGCGAAACCTGAAAATCAGCATTGCAAACGTTTGCAGGGCTGCCATAGAAAGGCACGCCGTAGGTTGGAGATACGTATACGGGACCTCCATAGCCTGGCTCCACATAGAAAGGCTGGGCAGCCAGATGCTGTGGGGATAGAAAAACAGCAAAACCAAAGCCAGCCAAAGTTAATTTAATTGCTTTTACTGGAGAAAAATTAATACTTGTTTTCATTTGGTCCTCCCCTTACAGGTCATTTTTGGTTAACCCACCGATTGTACTGGAACTGGTGCTTCCAGCATTAGTTTGCGCTCACGCAGCTCTTCTTCAACCGCAATCGGATAATTACCATCAAAACAAGCGGTGCAAAAATTCTGCGCCTGTTCTTGGGCGCATTGCAGCATTCCTTCTTTACTTAAATAGGCCAACGAATCAACACCAAGATGTTTTGTTATTTCTTCTATTTCTAAGCGAGCAGCAATAAGCTGGTCTTGTGAATCAGTATCAATTCCATAAAAACAGGGATGGGTTACTGGTGGGGAACTAATCCGCATATGCACTTCCCTTGCCCCCGCTTCCCTGAATGCTTGAACTAATTTACGGCTTGTGGTACCGCGAACAATAGAATCATCAACTACAACAATACGCTGGCCTTCTATAACATCTTGCAAAGGATTTAGCTTAACGCGAATTCCAGCCTCTCGCATTGCTTGTGTGGGTTGAATAAAAGTTCTACCAACATATCTATTCTTGATCAAACCGTCGCCAAAAGGAATGCCACTACTCTGAGAAAAGCCAATCGCAGCAGGAATTCCTGAATCCGGCACACCGATAACTAAATCTGCTTCCACCGGTGATTCCTGGGCTAAACGCTGGCCGATGCGTTTGCGGTAGCTGTATAAAGATTCTCCAAAAAATCTACTATCTGGCCTCGCAAAATAAATCAATTCAAATACACATAATTTTGGTGTTTCTTCACACCATCTACTCCGAAATGGATGTGCTTCGCCGAGCCTAAATCGCACTAATTCTCCCGGTGCAACATCATCATTAAAACGGGCACCAACAATATCTAAACCACAGGTTTCACTACTAATTACCCAGGCGCCAGCGCCAGGTTCCCCCAGGTGGCCAAACACCAATGGCCGCAGGCCATGGCCATCCCGCAGGGCGTAGAGCGCATCCGGGGTGCTGATTGCAAGGCTGAAGGCACCTTTGCATTTCAAAGCTGCTGCTTTTATTGCCTCATCCCAGGCCAAACCAGCATTTACGGCCTGCTGCAAAGCAAAGGCGATTAATTCGGTATCACTGCTGCTTTTAATACTCAAACCATCGGCTGCTAATTGATCCCGTAATTGCACCGTATTAACTAAATTACCGTTGTGGGCCAAGGCAAATGGCCCAAGCCGGGTCATAAAAACCAAGGGTTGGGCATTGCAAACCCTTGAACTGCCGGTGGTGGAATAACGGGTGTGACCCACCGCCCGATCACCAAGCATCAACTCGAGCACATTTTGATCAAATACCTGGCTCACAAGGCCCATGTCTTTATGGAGCCGCACCTTGTCGCCATCAAATACAGCGATACCTGCCGACTCCTGGCCCCGATGTTGGAGGGCATAAAGGCCGAAATAACAAAGGCTTGCCACCTGTTCACCGGGGGCCAACACGGCGAATACGCCGCAGGCTTCCTCCATCCGATCCGGTTTTTCGGCCAAGGGATTGGTCTTCACGGATGCTTAACCAGTGTGCCCGAGCAAGCGCCGCGGCAGGGCTTCTTGATAGGCCTTGCTTAGGCAATTCAGCTCTAATTCGAAAATTTCCTCTTGGCCTATGTGCAGTTGCAGCAGCTCGTTTGCCTGCACCAAACCAATTTGTTGGTAAGGAAATCCACGGGCCTGGCTCAGGGCAATAAAAGCAGCCAATTCAGCAGCAGGAACTGTTACCAACACCCTTGCTCCCCCTTCCCCAAATAAAAGACGCTGTAACGGCAGTTCAGAACTTGCCAGCTTTAATTGGGCGCCACACCCAGCAGCCATCGCCATTTCAGCAACTGCCACCAGGAAACCACCATCGGAAAGGTCGTGGGCGGCACTAACCAAGCCAGCGGCGATCGCCGCCCTCAACATCTCTTGTAACTGCATTTCAAGGCCTAAATCAGGCCGCGGTGGCCTGCCCGTGCAAAGGCCATGAACCACCTGCAGGTAACTGCTGCCGCCTAAACCAATGCGATCATCCGTAGCTTCGCTGTTGAGGGCTAAACCAAGCAACAGCAAATGGTCACCATCAGCAGCTAGTTGCGGTTTTGGCCATGCCAAACCCACCAAACGATCCAAGCGTTCCACTAAACCAACCATGCCCACCACTGGGGTTGGTTGGATTGGCTGCACCGTGCCATCGGGCAGACGGGTGTTGTTGTAGAGGGAAACGTTGCCGCCCGTAACCGGCGTATCAAGGATGCGACAGGCCTCGGCAATCCCCCTGCAGGCCATGGCCAATTGCCAATAGCCGGTTGGGGTTTCCGGTGAGGGGAAATTGAGATTATCGGTAACTGCAATCGGTTCTGCGCCAACGCAACTGAGATTGCGGGCCGCTTCCGCCACCGCTGCCATCCCACCCCTTTCCGGGTCTAGGGCCACCCAGCGATTCGGACAATCCAAGGTGGCTGCCACCCCCCTTTCACTGGCCTTAGCTCCCTCCTGGTAACGCAAGCGCAACACCGCTGCATCAGCGCCGCCAGGGGGCACCACTGTGTTTGCTTGAACTTGATGGTCGTATTGCCGCCACACCCATTTCTTGCTGGCAATGGTTGGGTCATCAAGCAATTGCAGCAACACTGGCCCCACCTGATCTGCGGCAAGGGCACTAAGGCTGCTTTCCTGCCACTGCCAATGGGCCTGGATATCAGCTGGCGGTTCGCTGATTAAATCCCGCTTGTTTATTGGGGTGTCTTCTGCCAAGGCGCGGGATGGCACCTCAGCTGCCACTTCACCGTGTTGCAACACCCTCACCACCTCTTCCTGCAGCACCTTGCCCACCACTGCCGCCTGTAATCCCCAACGGCGAAACAGCTCCATTAGCTCTTCCTCCTTGCCCGCTTGCACCACAAACAACATCCGTTCCTGGGATTCAGACAGGAGGAAGTCGTAGGCGGTCATGCCCGTTTCACGGGCTGGCACCAAATCAAGGTTCAATTCAATTCCTAAATTGCCCTTGGCTGCCATCTCGGCGCAGCTGCAGGTGAGTCCAGCTGCACCCATGTCTTGGGCGGCAACCACCACTCCACTTTTAAAAGCCTCGAGGCAAGCTTCGATTAAACCTTTTTCTAAAAATGGATCGCCCACCTGCACAGCAGGGCGATCATCAATAGAGGCTTCACTCAATTCGGCACTGGCAAAACTAGCGCCACCCATGCCATCACGGCCGGTGGTGCTACCCACATAAACCACAGGATTACCAACGCCACTGGCCCCAGATCGCATGATTTCAGTGGTTTCCATTAACCCCAAAGCCATGGCATTAACGAGGGGATTACCGGAATAACTGGGATCAAATGCCACTTCACCACCAACTGTTGGCACGCCCACGCAATTGCCGTAATGGGCAATACCTGCCACCACACCTTCCATCAGCCCGGCATTACGTGGGACTTCAAGGGGGCCAAAGCGCAGGGCATTCAGCAGGGCTAGGGGCCTTGCGCCCATGGTGAAGATGTCCCGCAGGATGCCGCCAACACCTGTGGCCGCACCCTGGAATGGTTCAACGGCAGAGGGATGGTTGTGGCTTTCGATTTTGAAAGCCAGGCGAAAACCTTCACCCAAATCAACAACACCGGCATTTTCGCCAGGCCCCACCAAAATCCTTGGCCCCTCCGTGGGGAACTGCCGCAGCAAGGGCCTGGAATTGCGATAACAACAATGCTCCGACCACATCACCCCAAACATGCCGAGTTCAGCCCGGTTTGGTTCACGGCCTAAACGCCGCACAATTTCAGTGAAATCATCTTGGCTTAAACCCTCCTGCTTCAGCTGGGCTGCAAGGGTTTGATCCATAGCTGAATCATTCATATCCAGGGATCCTCATCCGTTTCAGGTTTCTTGGGGCGCCGGGGCTCATCATCCGCATAATCGCGCAGCCGATCACCCCACGAGCGCAGGCGATCTTCAAAACCATCAAATGAATCTGGCACTTGATCCCTAAATTGCCTTGTGCGCCGCAGCATCTGCTGGCGGATGCTGGCTTTTTCTAGGGGCAGATCATCCAACTCCTCCAATGCGGTGATTACCTGCCCCGATTGTTGATCTAATAAACGTTCGGGATCCAATCGCCAACGGCTTGTGCCAGGTAAACGGGGATCACTGCGAGCTACCAAGTAATGCAAAATCCTGCCGCTGCGCAGTTCAACAACGGCATCAACTAAACGGCCTAAACAGGTTTGTTGTTTACCTAATAATTCGGCATCTAAAAGGGTGGGCAACAAAGCCAAGGTTTCTTGATCAGTGCTGGCAGCTTCCCCCCGCACGATCACTTCAGCTTCTGCCATGGCTACCAGTTGATTTAAACGCCACACATTGCGCCTTGGGCCAAAGGCAGAGGGCCTGGTGCTCCAGCCCAAAAGCCGATGGCAAGGCGGATGCATCCATGCCATAAAACCGATGCCCAAGTCTGCGCCGGCTTCGTTGCGCACCCGAGCGCGAAGCAAACTGGAAATAGAAATATTTGCGAGGGCTGCCACTTCAGCTGCGAATCTGCACAGGCATTACCAAATAAGTGAAGGCCTGTTCCTCGGCATCACCATGCAAAATCGCTGGGCTAGTGGAGGTATTGAGTTTCAAACACACCTCTTGGGCTGCCATTGATTTCAAACCCTCCAACACATAGCGAACATTGAAAGCAAGCTCAATCGCTTCGCCTTCCATACGAATTGGTAAAGCTTCTGAGCCACTACCCACATCTTGGGCATCAGCGCTCAATAGCAATTCAGCAGTGCTGGGATCAGCGCTGAATTTCACCACATTGTTGTGCTGATCAGCAAGCACAGCAATCCTTTCAAGGGCAGCTAATAAAGGTTTGCGTTCAATGGTCAAACTGCGCTCAAAACTTTCCGGTATCAATTGACCATAATTTGGATATGTGCCATCCAAGCTACGGCTGGTGAGCACCTGATCAGCCCAAAGAAAAACCACCTGGCCGCGATCACAAAACAAGCTGATCGATTCTTCGCTAGGGCGAGCCGATAACAAACGCTCCAACTCCCTTAATGATCGAGCTGGCACGGTAACGGCAAAGGGTTCAGCGCCTTGTTCACCGCCGGCTTGATTGCGCCTAACGGCTAAACGATGGCCATCGGTAGCGGCAAATTCCAAGCCACCTTCCTCCACCTTGAGGTGGATGCCGGTGAGGATTTGTTTTGCTTCATCACTGCTGCTGGCAAACAAGGTGCTGCGTAAACCCTCCACCAGGGCAGCGCCGCTTAGGAGGATCGGCCGACCATTTTGAGCAAGGGGTAGATCCGGAAAATCTTCGGCGGTCATGCCGCGCATTTGATAACTGCCGGATAGGGCAGTGAGTTCAACCTGTTCTTCGCCATCAGGGCAAGAAAGGGTGATGGGCCCATCGGGGGGCAGGCGGCTAACGATATCGGTGAGCAACTTGGCGGGCAGGGTAATGGCACCACTGCCTTCAACCACTGCAGCAAAACTGGTTTGGATGCCCAGGCTCAGATCAAAACCGGTGAGACTGATGCGTCCTGCGGCGGCATCAGCTGTAACCAGCACATTTGCCAACACTGGATGGGTGGGGCGGCCGGCGATGGCACGGCTCACCAATTGCAGGCTGCTGTTGAGCTCTGTTTGGCTGCAAACCAACTTCATCCTTGGATGGTCGATTGAATTGCCCCCAAGCTTCCACACCCTTGGCCAAACCGCAACGCGGGTAATCCCTCTTCTATTAAAAGGATCAATGATCTAAGAAAGAAAAAATAACTAGTAGTAGTAGGGGCTGGGGAAAGCTTGGAAAAATTCTAAAACCATTGGCTGAACAAGCATTAACTGAATTTTGTGTTGGGGAATCAAATGCCCTTAATGGGGATAGAACAATGCTTTTCCACCCTTTCCCATACCTGTGTAAAACCGGCTTGGTTGTTGCTTGGTTTTTATCCCCAGGTTTTCCCCAGGAATTAAAACCCCGTTCCCCAGCCACTTTTTGGGTTGGTTGTTGCTTAACTATTTAAAAACCGAGCACCTTGGCAACGGTTTCCGTATTTGGATCCAGGTCGCCATGGAAGGTGGCTTCGCTGTGGTCGATGGCGGTGCTGGGGTCTTTAAGGCCATTACCAGTGAGAACACACACCACCCTTGCCCCCGATGGCACCTCTTCTGAACGTTGCAGCAGCCCTGCAACGGAAGCGGCACTGGCCGGTTCACAAAACACCCCTTCCTCCCGGCCTAAAAAGCGATAGGCATCAAGGATGGAGGCGTCGCTAACGGCAGCAAAACCGCCACCGCTTTCCTCCCTAACCTTGAGCGCTTTTTCCCTGTTGGCGGGGTTGCCAATCCGAATCGCCGTGGCGATGGTGTCTGGTTGTTCAACGGTGGTGCCATGCACCAAGGGGGCTGAACCGGCCGCTTGGAAGCCCATCATCCGCGGCAGGGTGCGGCATCTGCCAGCTTTTTTATATTCCTGGAAGCCCATCCAATAGGCGCTGATGTTGCCTGCATTTCCCATGGGAATACAGAGCCAATCGGGGGCATCACCGAGCACATCAACCACCTCAAAAGCAGCTGTTTTTTGGCCTTGGAGCCGGTAGGGATTTAAGGAATTAACAAGCGTTACCGGGTACTTATCAGCCACCTCCCTCACGATCGTGAGGGCCCGATCGAAATTGCCGCGCACTGCAAGCACCTCTGCTCCATAGAGAAGTGCTTGGGCTAATTTTCCCTGGGCCACATAGCCGTCTGGAATCAACACAAAGGCGCGCATGCCGCCGCGGCGGGCATAGGCGGCAGCTGCGGCTGAGGTATTGCCGGTGCTGGCGCAGATCACAGCGGTGGCACCAGCTTCTTTGGCTTTGCTCACCGCCATGGTCATGCCACGGTCTTTAAAGCTGCCTGTGGGGTTTAGGCCATCCACCTTGAGGTGCACTTCGATGCCCCTGCCAAGACGAGCCGAAAGGGCAGGCGCTGGCACCAGGGGGGTGGCCCCCTCACAGAGGCTGATCACCGGGGTGCGATCGCTAACCGGTAGCCAGCGGTTATAGGCGTGGATTAGCCCCTGCCAGTTCTGTGTGGTGGGCCTTTGAAATAGGCCTCGAACGGAACTGGTAAAGGGCACGGAAAGGCTGAAAAGAGCAATTTACCTGGCCTAAGCAAACAGTTGCTGATTGAGCTTGTTTATTTCAAGCCATCTAGGGGTGCATCAGAGAAAAAGCGCACTAGTTCACTGATGGAGGAAGCTTTTTTTAATAGGCCTAGTAGTTGAGGAATGTCTACGGCCATCTCCTCAGCTGGATATGCCCTTAGGAAACTAATGGGGCTGAGTTTGCCGTTGTTTTCAGCAACGCCTAGCACTAGGGCTGAACGCAGGGCTGGAATACCCACTTGCGGTGCCCGAAGGGGATGAACAACAGCGGTAGCCCTAGTGAGGATCGCTTCACCGATGCGGGTATAAAGCAGGCGGCTGGTGAGCACAACGGGAAGGGGCAGCTCGGTTTTGAGCATCCCTTGCACAGTTTTTGGATTTTGCTTTGAAAATTTGAGAAGATCAGCCAGTAAGCCCACGGGAACCCCTGTTTTCACGAAGGATTCCAGATCCGAAACAAAAATCGTGCGGCGAAAGGCACCGCTCACGAAAACTATGTTTTCAGTGGCCAGCACCGGTGGAATGTGAAGCACGGCAGCTGGAAAAATCATTTCGGCTGGAATCTAGGCCGCTGCGTTGATTTGAACCTGAAGGCTTGGGTCGGTTAACACATCTCTCACAAGGCGCACCACACTTCTTTCGGCCAAACCCTTGGCCAGATCAACACCCATCTGGCGCAGGCTGGGTTCATTCAGCAGGCGCGGTAAGCGCTTGGTGAGCAGTTGCGGTTCAAATCCAGGCAGTTTGCTGAGGATTGCCACCAATTCCCGAATTGGGCCAAGGCTTAAAAGCAGGTTGTTGTTGGAGCTGCTTGCGCTCTGCAGCCCAGGGGGCCGCAAGCGTGCTGGTAAGCGGCGACCAACGCTTTGCAGTAGCCGCCAGCCGGCACCATCAAGTTGATCAACGGCCGCATTCACCAGTTGTTGACGCAATAAGCCAGCTTTAGCTGAAAACAGAAAATCAAGGGTTTGATCTAGAAGGTTATCAAGATCTAATTGTTGTTGTTTTGCAGCACTAAGAATTAAATTTTCAAGGCGCGACCATTTAAATACCTCTCCATCAAATAACATTTCCTTTAGGGATTGCCTCAAATCTGGATCAGCATCTTCCAGGAGGCGGCGGGCAAAATATGGATAGGCAGCACCAAGAATTTTGAAATCACGGTCTACGCTTAATGCAATTCCCTCAAGGGTTATAAGCGAGCGAATTATCAAGGCGTAGTAGGGGGGAACTTGAAATGGGAATTTATACATAACACCCGATAGATCGTCGGTTACTGCCTTGAAATCCATGCGGCTAACTCCCTTTTCAAGCGCTTCGCTGAACACCTGCTCAAAGGCTGGCACAATCGGGGCGAGATTAACTTCTTTTGCTAAAAAACCAAGGCTCACGAAATCCTTTGATAGGGCATCAAAGTTCTTATTCACTAGATGCACAACCGCTCTAATTAAACCGGTGCGGGATTCACGGCTAACTTCACTCATCATGCCGAAATCTAGGTATGCCAAACGGCCATCAGCTAGGGCTAGCAGGTTGCCTGGATGGGGATCAGCATGGAAAAAGCCGTGTTCTAGTAGCTGTTGCAGACTGCAATTAACACCTATTTCCACCAACTCTTCCGGATCTACCCCCATGGCGTGCACCGCTTCCAAACGGGTTAATTTGATCCCCTCCATCCATTCCATTGTGAGCACCCTTCTGCTGGTGAGTTCCCGGTAGATGGCCGGCACTGCAATGCGCTTGTTATGGGCGTGAAGCCGCGCAAAATTTTCGGCATTAGTTGCCTCATTGAAGTAGTCCATCTCTTCAAATACGCGCTTTCCTAATTCATCAATAAGTGCAACTAAATCACTGCGAATTAAGCCAATATTTGATTTTAACCAGCCGGCAATATTACGCACAATATAAAGATCTAGGGTGATTTGCTCTCGCAGGCCCGGCCGCTGCACTTTCACAGCTACCGCCCTGCCATCTTTAAGGGTGCCGCGATAAACCTGCCCCAGGGAGGCAGCGGAGATTGGTTCCGGCTCAAGGCTGCCAAATAACTGATCAACCGGTGCACCAAGATCTTCTTCAATACAAGCCCTGGCTAAATCGCTTGGAAAGGCAGGTAATTGATCCTGCAGCCGCGCTAATTCCTCAAGCAAAAGGGGTGGAACGATATCCGGCCGGGTGGAAAGTGCTTGGCCGGCTTTGATAAATGCTGGGCCTAAATCAGCCAATAAATTGGAAGCTTGCTTGGCCCTTTGGCGGGCGATCGCCGTATTTTTTAATCGACCCGTGAATTTATCGCTTAAAACACCAAGCAAAAGTAGGGCGATTGGCACCAAGGTTTGCCATAGGCGGCGTAGCAACCTTTGCGGATGACCGGCGTAAATCCTGGTGATCGTGGCTGGGTCGTAGCTATTAAGCCCTGCCACCTCAAGAAAATCGCTCAGTTCCTTTGAATTGGTAGTTGCCACAGGCTTGGCGAGGAGCTTTATTTGTGATGTGATTCTGTCGGGCCGTTGGCACAGCTGTGCCATGGCTCTATTCGCTCACGGGAGGGTGGGGTGCTAACTGCTCTGCGCCTCGAGAACATCGCTTTAATTGAGGCGCTTGAACTGAGCTTCTGCTCTGGTTTTACGGTGCTCACCGGTGAAACTGGCGCTGGTAAATCAATCCTTTTGGATGCCTTAGATGCGGTTGCGGGGGGCGGCCAAGCTTCGCGCCTGTTGCGCACAGGCACAACACGAGGCTCAATCGAGGCCGCTTTTGCCCTAACCCCTGCGATTAATCAATGGTGCCAAGAGCATGATTTCAACCTTGAAGGGGAGGATGAATTGCTGTTGAGCCGTGAATTGCGCCAACAGGAGGGCAAGTTGATAAGCAGGAGCAGGCTGAATGGATTAGCGCTTAGCAAAAATCTTTTGGCCGAATTGCGGCCATTGCTGCTCGATTTAACAGGCCAAGGGATCACCCAACATCTGGGGCGGCCGGGTCAGCAGCGCCGTTGGCTCGATCGTTGTGGCGGGCCGCCATTGCAGGCCTGCATCAGCCCCGTACGCCAGGCCCAAAGGGCCTGGAAGCAGGCATTTCAAGCATTGGAGCAAGCCAGGGAGGCGATAGATCGCGATCAACAGCAGCGTTTTCTGCAGGAACAGTTGCTGCAGGAATTGGAGGCAGCCCAGTTGGATGATCCACTCGAGCGGCTGCAGCTCGAGCAGGAGCAAGACCGGCTTTGCAATGGTGTGAGGCTGCAACAGGGTTGCGCCGAATTGCAGGCCCGATTACTGGAGGGTGCTGAGGGTTCGCCTGCGGTGTTGGAGCACCTGGCTGCTTGCGATCAAGAGCTCCAAACGATGCTCAGCCTCGATGGCAGCCTGCAGGCTTTTCAACAGCGTTGGCTTGAGGCCCATGCCAATTTCCAAGATCTGCTCCAGGAGCTCGATCGTTATGCGGCTGGTTTAGAGGCAGAGCCGCAGCGATTAGCCGAGTTGCAGGATCGCATTTCCCAGTTGAAGGGTTTGGAGCGGCGCCATGGCCTCAGCTTGGCTGAATTGATTGAAAGGCGTGATCGTTTGCGGCAGCAATTAATGGCCGCTGGCAGCGCAGCGGTTTTGGCAGCCCTTGAGCAGGAGGAGCTGGCTTGCCGCCAAAGGCGCAACCAGGCCTGTTCTGCCCTCAGCAAAGAGCGTCAGCGGGCAGCAAAGCAGTTGGAGCAGCAGTTGATGCAGGCCCTAAGGCCGATGGCCCTTGCAGCGGTGCGCTTTGCCATTGCCTTGGAACCCTGCCCTGCGGGGGAGGAGGGGGCTGAAAGTGTGCAATTTCAATTTTCTGCTAACCCCGGCGAACCGCTGGCGCCGTTGCAGGAGGTGGCATCTGGGGGCGAGATGAGCCGTTTCCTATTGGCTTTAAAAACCTGCCTAGCGGAGGGGGATGGCGGAGTAACGCTGGTATTTGATGAAATCGATAGTGGCGTTAGCGGCAAGGTGAGCCTGGCAATGGCTGAATTGCTCAAGCGTTTAGCGGTGCACCGCCAGGTTTTTTGTGTAACCCACCAGGCGGTGGTGGCTGCTGCTGCCAATCAACATCTATTGGTGCGCAAACAGGTGGAAAACGGTGTTACCCGCACCCTTGTGCTGCCTTTGTTGGATCCCCAGGAAAGGGAAAAAGAGTTGGCAGAACTGGCCGGTGGTGATAGCGGCGAGGCCAGACGCTTTGCCGCCAGTCTTTTGCAGCAAAGGTCTGCCATTGCCTAGAATTAGCGATCCCTGATCCTCCCCAATGGCTCGCGCCAAGGCCATTTCAGGCGAGGTAATCCGAGTGCGGGGCGCCCGCCAGCACAATCTCAAAAACGTAGATCTCACCCTGCCCCGCAATCGCCTGGTGGTGTTTACAGGTGTGAGCGGCAGCGGCAAAAGTTCATTGGCCTTCGACACAATTTTTGCTGAAGGGCAAAGGCGATATGTGGAGAGCCTTTCCACCTATGCCCGCCAATTTTTGGGCCAGGTAGATAAGCCTGATGTGGATGCAATTGAAGGCTTATCACCGGCGATTTCGATTGATCAAAAATCAACTAGCCATAACCCTCGATCAACCGTTGGCACGGTTACTGAGATACAAGATTATTTGCGCTTGTTATTTGGCAGGGCCGGTGAACCCCATTGCCCCCAATGCGATCGATCGATTCAACCCCAATCGATTGATGAAATGGTGGATCAGATATTGCTATTGCCGGAGGGTTGCCGTTATCAGTTGTTGGCGCCGGTGGTGCGGGGTAAGAAGGGTACCCACACCAAATTGTTGAGTGGTTTGGTGGCAGAAGGTTTTGCCAGGGTTCGCATCAATGGAGAGGTGCGCGAATTATCAGATAATATTGAATTAGATAAGAACCATGCCCATAACATTGAGGTGGTTGTTGATCGGCTTGTGGCCCGTGAAGGGGTGCAGGAACGCTTAACGGATTCCCTGCGAACAGCCTTGAAAAGAGGCGATGGCCTCGCCTTAGTTGAGGTGGTGCCCAAAAAAGGTGAGCCCCTACCGGAAGGGGTGGAACAGGAAAGGCTTTATTCCGAAAATTACGCCTGCCCAGTTCATGGGGCGGTGATGGAGGAGTTATCACCGCGCTTATTTTCATTCAATAGCCCCTATGGCGCCTGCCCGGATTGCCATGGCATTGGCTTTTTGCGTAAGTTCACTGAACAACGGGTGGTGCCAGATCCAAGCCAGCCTGTGTATTCGGCAATTGCCCCCTGGAGTGAAAAAGACAGTAGTTATTATTTTTCTTTGCTTTATAGCGTTGGTTTAGCTTATAAATTTGAGTTAAAAACCGCTTGGAAAGAGCTCAGCCGCACCCAACAGGAAGCACTGCTCTTTGGCACCCTTGAGCCGATCATGATTGAAGCCGATAGTAGATATAGTAAAACAAAAGGTTATGAGCGTAAATTTGAAGGGATTTTAACATTATTAGAGCGTCAATTAAGCGATGCGGGTGGTGAATCAGCCCGCCAGAAGTTAGAAAAGTTTCAAGAATTGGTGCCCTGCAAAAGCTGCGCAGGCAAAAGGCTTAGGGCGGAGGCTTTGGCGGTGCGGATTGGTCCCTATGGGATCACAGATCTAACGGCGGTAAGTGTTGGTGAGTGTTTAAGGCGAATCGAAGCATTGATGGGTGTTGATAGCACTGGTGAGGCATTGATGAGCAGTAGGCAAATACAAATTGCTGATTTGGTATTAAGGGAAATTCGCATGCGATTGCGCTTCTTAATTGATGTGGGTTTGGATTACTTAAGCCTTGATCGCCCCGCCATGACCCTATCCGGTGGAGAGGCGCAACGCATTCGTTTAGCAACCCAGATCGGTGCTGGTTTAACGGGTGTTTTATATGTGCTTGATGAACCCAGCATCGGCTTACATCAAAGGGATAATGATCGTTTATTAGCTACATTGATTAAATTACGTGACCTGGGTAATACTTTAATTGTAGTTGAGCACGACGAAGACACGATGCGTGCGGCCGATCACATTGTTGACATTGGTCCGGGGGCTGGTGTGCATGGCGGCCGAATTGTTGCGGAAGGTGGCATGGAGGAATTGATGGCAGCTGAGGATTCAGTTACGGGCGCATATTTAAGTGGCAGGCTTTCAATACCAACACCATCTGAAAGACGCAGCAGCAACACTCGCCGCATAACTTTGCATGATTGCCATCGCAATAATTTAAATCATTTAGATGTTGAGATACCCCTAGGCCGATTAGTTGCCGTAACTGGTGTTAGCGGTAGTGGTAAGAGCACCTTAGTTAATGAACTGCTGCATCCTGCCCTTGAACATCAATTAGGCATGAAGGTGCCATTTCCCAATGGCTTAGCTGAGATGCGTGGCATCAGCGCTATCGATAAGGTAATTGTGATTGATCAATCACCGATTGGCCGCACGCCAAGGTCTAACCCGGCCACCTACACAGGTGCATTTGATCCAATTAGGCAGGTATTTGCTGCAACGGTGGAAGCCAAAGCGCGTGGCTATCAAGTTGGTCAATTCAGTTTTAATGTTAAAGGTGGCCGTTGTGAATCCTGTGGCGGCCAAGGCGTAAATGTGATTGAGATGAATTTCTTACCCGATGTTTATGTGCAATGTGATGTGTGTAAAGGCGCAAGATATAACCGTGAAACGCTGCAGGTTAAATATCGCGGCCACACGATTGCAGATGTGTTGGAGATGACGGTTGAACAGGCAGCTGATGTATTTTCTGCCATACCCCAGGCCGCCGATCGCTTGCGCACTTTGGTTGATGTGGGCCTTGGCTATGTGAAGCTCGGCCAACCGGCTCCAACCCTTTCCGGCGGAGAAGCCCAACGGGTGAAATTAGCCACTGAATTATCAAAACGAGCCACGGGTAAAACCCTTTATTTAATTGATGAACCCACCACCGGTTTAAGTTTTTATGATGTTCACAAACTAATGGAAGTAATGCAAAGATTGGTGGATAAGGGTAATTCTATTCTTGTTATTGAACATAACCTCGATGTGATCCGTTGTGCCGACTGGATTATTGATCTCGGTCCTGAGGGCGGCGATAAGGGCGGTGAAATTTTAGTTTGCGGTACCCCAGAAGAGGTAGCTGAACATCCCACCAGTCATACGGGGCGCTACCTCAAGCAGGTGTTGATCCAGCATCCAGCGTTGCCAGTTTCCGCCTAATTATGCTAAATTAGAGTTTGTTAATTTATAGGTTTAAAGATGTCTTTTCTTCGCAATTCCTTGCTGGCACTATCGTCGCCCTTGATTTTGTTTAAGGTTGCCCCTGTTTTTGCTGAGCCGCTAGTTATTAATAATAAGTTCATTCCTTCAAGTTCAACAATAACGAAAACTGAAGTTGTTAATGCACAAAATGCCTGGTGCAACGCATTAGTTGATATCAGTAAAACAAATGACACTAAAGGCAAAGCTGCCGCCACAACTCTTGCTAAGCAAGTAATCGACTCAGCCTATGGATACCAAATGGGCGGTGTATTATTTAAGCCAACTTTAGCAAAAGCACCTCAAACATTCCGCACCACAAGTGATGGTGCATTGTCTTACTTTGTTGGTGGTAATCCAGCTTTCCCAAACGACAAAGGCTTTGCACTTATGGGCTGGAAAAAGTGCACAGTAAAGAATTCTGCAATTTTTATAACTGCTGATAGCGCCACATCAATGGGCAATGTTTCCTTCTTAAACAAGGATGGTAAAACTACAACAGTTGATAAAACTTGGAAGTTTGTTAAAGATCCCTCTGGAAATCTTCGCATCGTTGTTCATCATTCATCGCTCTGATTTTTTAGATAAAATAATATAAGTTTTGACTAGCTGTGTGGTAATTTAATCATTATGATTCAATTAATTGCAGGGATATTTTTATGAGCACACAGGTAAGGCGGTTGTTCCCAGCAGCGTTATTAGCAACAGCTCTTCAATTGCCCAGCCCAGTGCTGGCAATTGAAGAGCTGCGTGTGTTGCTGCCAGTGCTTCAGGAAAAACTAACTGTTCAATTAAAGGAACTTGCTAGCCCTGATGCCCTCTGGGCTGGTAATAGCGATATTGCTGAATTAAACCGCGCCACCAATGGTCGATATGCCAGTTCACTACTGGAATTGCTCAATACCCCGCTACCTATTCAGGAAGATCTTGATAGTGCCATGGCCCTTCAGGGTCAGGTATTGCTGAATCGCTTGCTTGAAGTTGATAGTTCCCAACCAAATCTATTAAAATCTGAACCTGTATTAGCTGCTGTTAAGGCCGCCCAAGCTAAATACAATCAGGTAACTTTATTGAATATTTTGCAAGAAATTCCAGGTAAAAGTGTAACGGTGCGTTTGGATCGCGCCCTGCCATACATCAAACGTTTAAGGGATCAACAATTAGCAGCGGCAGATCTAATACCAAACTTTAATAAAGCTGCATTGGCGCCCGCTTCTTTGCTAGCAGCTGGTAAATATCAAATTCAAACTACAACTGCGCAGCTACCTGTAGCAGGAAATTTGAACGAAACGCTTGAAGTAACAATTGTGCGTCCGTTAGCTACGCCCAGTTTGCCGCCTGTTGTTATATCCCATGGCCTCTGGGATTCCCCCAGCAGCTTCCTTGGTTGGGCCCAACATTTGGCTTCCCATGGGGCCCCTGTGTTCCTACCTCGCCATGCCGGTAGTGATCGCAATCAGCAGATTGAAATGCTGGCGGGCCATGCTTCACCGCCTGCCCCAGAGGAATTTCTGAGGCGTCCGCGGGAGGTTAAGGCAGTTCTTGATTCCTTAGAAGCCGGTGCAATCCCAGCTGCTGCTGGTATCACACCCCGCAATGTGGTGTTTATCGGCCACTCTTGGGGTGCTACTACGGCTCTGCAACTAGCTGGTGCCCGCAGTATTTCAGCTGAGCTATGGAATGCCTGCAAAGACCCTGAACATCCAAAAAGAAATCTCAGCTGGGTTTTGCAATGCAGTTTCCTACCAGCTGCAAATGCCAGCTCATTTGCTGATCCGCGCATCAGCCGAGTGGTAGCTGTTAGCCCGCCCCAGGCACTGGTATTTGCCGCAGGTTTAGCTGATTTGAAACTGCCGGTGTTGGTGGTGGCAGGCAGCAGTGATTTGGTGGTGCCGCCAAAACCAGAGGCTTTGCTTCCCTTTGGCCAATATCCAAAAAATGGCAGTGCTTTGGTATTAGCTGAACGTGGAACCCATTTTAATTTACCTGCGGGGGCTGATACCAATGGCGGACCATTGCGGGCTCTGCTATTGCAATGGTTATCGGCAAAACCGCTCGATGCCAATAGCGGTATTACAGATCCCACTGGCCTGCAATTGCGGCTTGCGGGGGGGCGTTAATAATGATCTTTGCCTATGCAACCGTTGGCGATCCAGGCGACCTTCCCTTTGGCCTTGATATGGCCAGCATGCAAAATGGTGCCCTTTTTTATCTGGGTTTATCCAGTTTGGTTTTTATTTTGATCTGGCTTATTGGTTTTAGAAAGCGTTAATTAGTTTCAATTATTAAATCCAATTGCTTTTCAGCTTTTTCTTCATTAATAAAGCCGTAGGCCTTAAAAACATCTGGATTTGGGTGGGTGATCTGTTGGCAGCCATTCACGCGTTCCACTTCAAAACCCTCAGCTGCCATACGCCGCATCAATTTGGCCGCTTCTTCAAAACGGGCTGCCATAGCCGCCAAGCTGGCGCAATCTTGGCTTAGGCCTTCTTCCTTCCAGGTGAAATAGGGCATTTACTTTACGGCCGCAGTAATAAACCCAGCGCCACTAACCCTAAGCTAACTAGCCAAAAAACAGCCACCACCTTTATTTCACCCCAGCCCCCCAGTTCAAAATGGTGGTGCAAAGGTGCCATCCGAAATAAGCGACGCCCTTGGCCATCAGCCCCCTTGGTTGCTTTAAACACCCACACCTGCAGGATCACAGATAACGATTCAGCCAGCAGCACGCCTCCCATCAAAAGCAAGGGCCACAGGCTGTTGGAGAGCAGCGCAATTGCACTCAGGGCTGCCCCCATCGCCAGTGAGCCGGTATCACCCATAAACACCCTGGCGGGATTGCGGTTGTGCACTAAAAAGCCAAGCCAAGCGCCAGCTAAAGCAGCGCAGAAACCAGCCAGGGCTGGATCGCCGCCATTGCCCCGCAGCATCAGTTGCAAGCCCAAACCCATAAATACGATTGCCCCCACACCAGCTGCCAAGCCATCAAGGCCATCGGTGAGATTGGTGGCATTGCTCTCGGCCAAAAATACAAATAGGGCAAGGGGCCAAATCAAAAACCCCAGGGGCAGCCACCAGCCAAAGGGCAAGGCAATGCCGCTTGGCAGTGCCCCATGCAATGCCGCCCAAACAAGAAATAAGGCAGCGGCAATTGCCTGTAATAGCAGTTTGCCTTTGGCGCTTAGGCCAGTGTTGGTGCGTTTTGTGAGGCTGCGCCAGTCGTCTATGCCGCCGATCACCATGAAAGCAAGCGTTACTAAGGCCACTGGCAATAGCCGTTGATCGCCCGGGCTCACCAAACCAGCCACCAACACCCCACAGGGCACAAGCAGCAGGCCGCCCATGGTGGGTGTGCCTGATTTGCTGTGGTGGGATTGGGGCCCCTCCTGGCGGATTACTTGGCCCATCTTTAGGGCTTTTAGTTTTGGTATGCCCCATAAATTCACCAGCCAGCTAAGCGCAAAAGCCAGTACTAATGGGCTGCTTAATTGAAAAGCAGCTAATTTCAGGTCGCAGCAAATTGCCAGCAGCAGCAGTAGAGCAATCAAACCCCAAGCCCAGGTATTACCTGAACCAGGGAAATTCGAGGCTGGTTTGCTGCTCAGCTCAGAAGCGCCCACCTGCTGATTAGTCTTCCCAGTTTTCTTCTTGGCTTTCTTCCGGCTGGGAGTAGTCCTCCTTTTCACCCATCAAGGCTGAGAGTTCCTCTTCCTCAACGGTTGCTAGATCAGCACTGGCGGTTTCTTCTTCTGCCACAAGCCGGCCGCTGCTTTCTAGCCAGCTCAATAGGTCGGGTTCATCCCGCAGCGGTAAAACCGGCGCTGGGGCGCTGCGGTCGTAGCGGGTGAGGGACGGGTTGAAACTATCGAGGCTATTCATCGCCGTGGTACTCAAACGATCTAGTTACCAGAGTTTTAACCTTAGCCCATGCCTTCAAAATCAATTCAATTGTTGATCGCCTGGGGTGGTGCCCTGTTGGGGTCGTGGTTGCTGGTTTATGCCGGCAGCACGAACCTGGTGCTACCCCAAAATCCCCTGCTGGTGTGGGCGCTTGTTTTGGTTTTACCCACACTCACAACCCTATGGATTGTTGCCCGGGGGCGGGCCACATAAGAGAATCAATAGATCTGAATAGCTGGCGCGCATGGCAAGGGCAAACAAGGTGGTGCTCGCCTATTCCGGAGGGGTGGATACCAGTGTTTGTATCCCCTACTTAAAAAATGAATGGGGTGTGGCGGAGGTGATCACCTTTGCGGCTGATCTGGGCCAGGGCGATGAATTGGAGCCGATCCGTTTAAAAGCTTTGGCATCAGGGGCCAGCGAGGCGATTGTTGGCGATCTGATCACTCCATTTATTAATGAATTTGCCTTCCCCGCCATCAGGGCAAATGGCCTTTATGAGGGCCGATATCCCCTTTCCACTGCCCTAGCAAGGCCTCTAATCGCCCGGCGTTTGGTGGAAATCGCCCGGGAAATGGGCGCTGATGCCGTGGCCCATGGCTGCACCGGTAAGGGCAACGACCAAGTGCGATTTGATGTGGCTATCGGCGCTTTGGCACCAGAACTAAAAGTGTTAACCCCAGCGCGGGAATGGGGCATGAGCCGTGAAGAAACGATCGCCTATGGCGAACGCTGCGGTATTCCTGCACCGGTTAGTAAAAAATCTCCCTACTCAATTGATCTAAACCTTTTGGGTAGATCGATCGAAGCCGGCTCCCTTGAGGATCCAGATGTGGAACCACCGGAGGAGATCTACGCCATGACCAGTTCAGTGGAAGCTGCCCCCGCCACTGCTGAATTGGTGGAAATTCGTTTTGAGCAGGGCAATCCCATCGCCATAAATGGCATCGAGCTGGATCCGGTTGCCCTCATCCGCAAAGCCAATGCCCTGGCCGGTGCCCATGGTTTTGGCCGCCTAGACATGATCGAAAATCGAGTGGTTGGCATAAAAAGCAGGGAGATCTATGAAACCCCAGGGCTGCTTTTATTGATTCGTGCCCACCAGGAATTGGAAAGCCTCACCCTTGCGGCTGATGTGTTGCGCACAAAACGGCAATTGGAGAGCCAATGGGCAGACCTTGTTTATCAGGGGCTGTGGTTTGGCCCCCTCAAGGAGGCGATCGATGCCTTTATCAATTGCAGCCAAAGCACTGTTAACGGCACGGTGCGTTTGAAATTGCATAAGGGCAATGCCACGGTTGTGGGCCGCAGCAGTGCAAATAACAGCTTGTATGTGCCTGATATGGCTACCTATGGCGGCGAAGATCAGTTCAACCACCTCGCCGCTGAAGGTTTTATCTATGTGTGGGGTCTTCCCATTCGCCTGTGGGCAGCAGCCCAACGTCGGAACGGCCACCACGGATAAGCCTCAATAGGGGCGGCATTGCTACGAGGGCCCTTGCTGGGCTAGGGGGGCGCTTATCAGGAAAGCGCAGCCGCACCTCACCAGGTTGGGGCAGTAGCCGCTCAACTTGGGCCCGCAAGCGTTCATTTTCAGCAAGCAGCAGTTGCTGTTGGTCCAACACCGGTTGCAGCCGTTGTTCAAATTTGCGCTCAAAAATTCCCGGCAGCTCCTCCAGGAGAGTTTGCAATTCCTCTAGCTCCAAATCCCTGCGGATATCTGTTGCCTGGGGTTCCAACTCCTCAAGCCATTGGGGCAGCGGCTCATCTTCCACTGACCACTTCGCTTGCATGAACTCTCACCTTTCTGGCGCGACCCTATCGGTGAAAACCGCCCCCAGCAAGGGGGGTTTAGTCGTCGTCGCTGGCGGCAGGAATGGCGGCAGCAGCACCCACCAGCTCCCGATCTTGGCGAGGGGCGCTGCTTTCCATTGGTGCCACAGGCGTGGTGCTCCTTCCCAAGGAGCTGTGCTGGCCTTCGTATTTAACGGTTAGGTAGCGGATCACGTCTTCGCTTAAACGCATGGCCCGCTCCAGGGGACCCACCTGTTTGCCATCGCCGCTGTAGTTCAACTGCACGTAAACACCTTCCCGGTGTTTACCGATGTTGTAAGCCAAACGACGCTTACCCCGTTGTTGGTTATCGATGATTGTGCCGCCGTTTTCGATCACAAGATCGCGATATTTATTGGTGTGGGTTTCAACCTCATCCTCCGCGATATCAGGGCGGAGGATATACATCGTTTCGTAGTTGGGACGTTCGCTCATGGTGCCTGTGGGGTGAACCCGAACCAGTGGCTCGGAGGCTTTTTACAAGCTTACAACTGCATCCGCACCGCTTCTGAAATGGTTGGTAGATCAACCTCTTTACCCCGTAGGGATTGCAGCACTGCATAAAGAAGCACCGCCAAGCTGCCGATAAATACGGTGTTGTTCAAGGTGCGCAGCACGATGCTGTCGCCCAAGGGTGAGAGCAATACATTGAAGCCCAGGGAAACCACCACCAGCAAAATGTCGAGCAGGATTGCCTGCAGGGCGTTGAAGCGCAGGTATTGGGGCACCTGGGGGTTGCGCACCACCGCCAGATACAACACCAAAAACAAAACGAAGCTACCAAAGGGCACCGCTTGCTGCAAAAACAGCAGTGGTAGGGCCGGCCATTGCAGCAATCTCAACCAAGGAAACACCGCAAACAGCGCTCTGCCAAAGGGCAAAGCATCGCTCCAGGGCAGTAGGTAGGTGAGCAAGGCCAGCAGCCTTTGCCAGATCGGTATTTGGTTCATGGCACCAGCCTAGGTTTTGCAAGGGCTTGCTCAATGGCTTTGCCCATGGCATCAACGGGCACTTGCCCCAAACCCGTCCAGAGCTTGAGGGCGGCAGCCCCCTGCTGCACCAGCATTTCTAAGCCGTCTTGGCAGGCAAGCCCCCGGGCAGCAGCCTCCCGCAGCAGGCGGGTGGGCCTTGGCGTGTAAACCACGTCGTAAACCAGGGCATGGGCTGGCAATAGCGCCAGCTGCCCTTCGCTCAAGGGGCTTTGTTGCTGCCATTCGCCCATGCCAAGGGGGGTGCCATTCACCACTAGATCCACCTGGGGCAGCAAGTCAGTTAATTGTTCTTCCCACGGCAGCAGTTCCAGGGGCAATGCCAAAGTTGCGGCCCAGGCGGCCAAGGCCTCCATTTTTTGTTTATTTCTTGCCCGCAGCAGCAAGCGCTTAAAACCCAGCGCCTGGCAGCTGTGCAGCACCGCCCGCACCACCCCACCACCACCCAGCACTAGGGCCGTTTCAGCGCCATTGCTGAAATGTTGCTGGAGGGGAACAAGGAAACCGCTCCAATCGGTGTTGGTGCCATGCCAACCACCCCTGCCATCCGGCACTAGGCAATTCACTGCCCCCAATTGTTTTGCAATGGGGTCGACACTATTCAGCAGTGCTGCAATCGATTCCTTATGGGGAATCGTGACGCTCACACCACGGCAGCCGATCGCCCCAAGCCCTTGCACCGCCTCCCCAAGCCGTTCTGGCGGCACTGGAAGCGCTAGATAACGCCAGTTCAAACCAAGCTGCGCCAAGGCAGCGTTATGCATTAGCGGTGAAAGCGAATGCTGAATTGGATCGCCAATCACTGCCAATAAGGCTGTTTGGCCATCGATGGGGCTGGGGTGGTTGATGGCTGGTAGCGGCAATTGGTTCAGGGTTCGGGAACCACCCCTCGTCGGGATGGGCCCCTGCTGCCGAGGATGCAACAAGTTTGAAACGTTCTGCAAGGAGTTCCTATGGGAAAAGTTGTTGGCATCGATCTCGGCACCACCAATAGCTGTGTTTCGGTGATGGAAGGGGGCAAGCCCACCGTGATTGCCAATGCGGAAGGTTTTCGCACCACCCCTTCAGTGGTTGCATACACCAAAAATCAAGATCAATTGGTGGGTCAGATCGCTAAAAGACAGGCGGTGATGAACCCGGAAAATACCTTCTACTCGGTGAAACGTTTTATCGGCCGGCGTGTTGATGAAGTAAACGAAGAAGCCAGTGAAGTGAGCTATGGCGTTGAAAAATCTGGCGCCAATGTGAAGGTGAAATGCCCCGTATTAAGCAAGTTATTTGCACCGGAAGAGATTGCAGCCCAGGTGCTGCGCAAGTTGGCGGAAGATGCCGGTAAGTATCTCGGTGAACCCGTTACCCAAGCTGTAATTACGGTTCCAGCCTATTTCAATGATTCCCAGCGCCAGGCCACAAAAGATGCCGGCAAGATCGCTGGTTTAGAGGTGCTGCGGATCATTAATGAACCCACTGCCGCTGCCTTGGCCTACGGCTTAGATAAAAAGAGTAATGAGCGCATTTTGGTGTTCGACCTTGGTGGCGGCACCTTTGATGTGTCTGTGCTTGAGGTTGGAGATGGGGTATTCGAGGTGCTTTCCACCTCCGGCGACACCCACCTTGGTGGCGATGATTTCGACAAAGTGATCGTTGATTACCTCGCCGATAGCTTTAAGGCCAATGAAGGTATCGACCTGCGTTTAGATAAACAGGCTTTGCAAAGGCTCACCGAAGCCGCTGAAAAAGCCAAGATTGAGCTTTCCAGCGCCACCCAAAGTGAGATCAATCTGCCTTTTATTACGGCCACACCTGAGGGCCCTAAGCACCTTGATTTGAATCTCACCCGGGCCAAATTCGAAGAATTGGCATCAAAGCTGATCGATCGTTGCAAAGTGCCGGTGGAGCAGGCATTAAAAGATGCAAAATTATCCTCCAGCGAATTGGACGAAGTGGTGATGGTGGGTGGTTCCACCCGCATCCCAGCAATTCAAGGCTTGGTTAAGCGTGTAACCGGTAAAGATCCAAACCAAACCGTTAACCCCGATGAGGTGGTGGCCGTTGGCGCTGCCATCCAAGGCGGTGTGTTGGCTGGTGAAGTTAAAGACATCCTTCTATTGGATGTAACACCCCTTTCCCTGGGTGTGGAAACCCTTGGTGGCGTGATGACCAAAATGATCAGCCGCAACACCACCGTTCCCACTAAAAAAACCGAAACCTATTCCACAGCGGTGGATGGTCAAACAAATGTGGAAATCCACGTGCTCCAAGGGGAGCGGGAAATGGCATCCGATAACAAGAGCCTCGGCACCTTCCGCCTCGATGGCATCCCCCCTTCCCCCAGGGGCGTACCCCAAATCGAAGTTACCTTTGATATCGATGCAAACGGCATCCTTAGCGTTACCGCAAAGGACAAAGGCAGCGGCAAGGAGCAAACAATTTCGATCACCGGTGCTTCCACCCTGAGTGATAACGAAGTTGAGAAAATGGTGAAGGATGCTGAAACTAATGCCAGCGCCGATAAGGAGCGTCGTGAAAAGATTGACCTAAAAAATCAATCTGAAACCCTGGTTTATCAAGCTGAAAAGCAACTCACCGAACTGGGCGACAAGATCTCAGCAGAAGACAAAGGCAAGGTTGAAGGTTTCGCTAATCAACTGAAAGAGGCGATCTCTCAGGAAAATTTTGAAACCATGAAAACCGTTCAAGAGCAGCTGCAACAGGCCCTATATGCAGCTGGCGCCTCTGTTTATCAACAGGCAGGTGCTGATGCCGCCGCTCCAAATCCAGGTGCCAATCCAGGTTCAGCTGGTGGTGATGATGTGATTGATGCTGAGTTTACGGAAACTAAGTAGCAACTCATCGTTCTAATCCAAATGCCCTATGCACAGCTTGCAATGCTTTTTCGCCATCAGCTTCTGCCACCACGCAACTGATCCTGATCTCGCTGGTGGCAATCATTTCGATATTGATTTGTGCATCAGCGAGGGCGCGGAATAGTTTGGCGGCTGTGCCTGCAGTTGCTGGCATGCCTGCCCCCACAGCACTCACCCGGGCGATTGCGGGCCCGGTGATGATTTCTGCATTGGGCCATTGGCGTATTAGTTGGCCTAGGGCCTGCATTGCCCGTTGGTGATCATCTTTGGGAAGGGTGAAGGCAATGTCGCGGCAGCTGCCCATGGCGCTTTCGCTTTGCCGCTCCGATTGCACGATGGTGTCGAGGCTGAGGCCTGCATCAGCTAAGGCACGGCATAGGGCCGCGGCTGAACCGGGTTGATCTGGCACATGGCTAACGGCTAGTTGCACTTGATTCACATCAAGGGCCACACCCCGCACTTCCGGTTGATCAACACCGGTTGGCTTGGGGTTATGGCGCAATTGCTGTTCCGCAAGGCCAAATGCTTGCCCTGTGGTGCGCAATGCTTTTTCGCCTTGGTCCCCCTGGATTAGGCAGCTCACTTTCACTTCACTGGTGGCGATCATGCGCAAGCTGATGCCCACTTGGCTGAGGCCATCAAATAATTTCGCTGCCACCCCAGGCCTGCCCATGATGCCGGCGCCGGCGATGCTTAATTTTGCAAGGCCCGCTTGGGCTTTTAGTTGGCAGTTTTCCCCTAGCAGCTGGCGGCACACGGTGGTTGCTTGGTTTAGATCTGCTGCATCAAGGGTGAAGGCAATGTCGTTGCTTTGGCCCTCATGGGTGGCTTGAACGATCAAATCAACGGAAAGGCCTGCGCTTGAGAGGGCTTCAAAGAGGCGTGCGGCAATGCCTGGCTCATGGGGTATGTGGGCTAAGGCCAACACGGCTTGACCTTCAAGCAGCTCGGCGCCATCAACGGGTTTACCTAGCTCAAGGCCATCGTTGCCAATTGCCCTGCGGCCGCCACTACTAAATAAACTGGTGCCTGGCGCATCGCTCCAGCTGGAGCGAACCACCAGGGGTACGCCGTAATTACGGGCAATTTCCACAGCCCTTGGATGCAACACGGCGGCGCCAAGGCTGGCCAGTTCCAACATTTCATCGCACGACACCTTTGCCATCAGTTGCGCCTCAGGCACCTTGCGCGGATCGGTTGTGAGCACGCCATCCACATCGGTGTAGATCTCACAGGCATCGGCCCCTAATGCAGCAGCAAGGGCAACGGCAGAGGTGTCGGAGCCGCCGCGGCCGAGGGTGGTGATTTCTTGGCTGCCGCCAGCACCGCTGCTGGTGCCTTGAAAACCAGCCACCACCACCACAAATCCCTCCTGCAGGTGCCGCTGCAAACGGTCGGTGCGCACCTCAAGGATGCGGGCACGGCCATGGGCTGATTCGGTAACGATCCCCACCTGGGGACCCGTCATTGAGATGGCAGCCACACCCTCCGCCTGGAGGGCCATGGCCAGCAGTGCAATCGACACCTGCTCGCCAGTGGCCAACAGCATGTCGAGCTCCCGCTGGGGGGGGTGGGGGTTAAGGGCCTTGGCCAGGCTCGTGAGTTCATCGGTGGTGCGACCCATCGCCGATACCACCACCACTAAATCGTGGCCCTCTGCTTTGCTGGCTGCCACCCGTTTGGCCACCGCTTGGAGCCGCTCCACGCTGCCCACGGAGGTGCCCCCGTATTTCTGAACCAGCAGCGCCATAACTCAATGGATCCAAGTTTTAATTATCCGTTTAGCCCCATCAACAGGCCATCACGAAAAGCAGCGCCGGCGTTCACACCCATTTTGAGGGCGGCCTCCACCTCAAGCAATTTAGTTAGCAGCTTTAGGAGAGAATCTGGCCCCTTACCGCGCAGTTGTTTACGCATCACATAAATACGCTTGGGATTGCCGATGCCCGCGGCTTTAGCAATCACAGCTACATCTTGTTCACCCTGGCGATCCAAGAGGCTCACCCATAGCCAACCCCGCAGTTGACTTGTGAGCGCCGCCAGCAACCGCAATGGCGGTTCATTTGCAGCGATTAATCCATCGATTTGCAGCAGGGCTTCCCCCAGCTGGCCTGCCAGCAGGGCTTCCCCCACGGCTAGGGCATTGTGCTGGCTAGGGCCAGCTAGGGCGGCTACGGCTGCTTCATCAATCGCTTGATCAGCGCAATAGAGGCTCAGTTTTTCCAATTCACCAGCCAGGCGGCCGCTGTTGCTGCCAATCGTTTCTGCTAGGGCTTCTGCCGCTTGGGGGCTGATTTGCAAGCCCATGGCAGCGGCGGCATTAAGCACTAGATCTATTTGGCCTGCCCCATCCCAAATGGCAGGAAGGGCAAAGCTTTTTTCAAGGGCCACCGCCTTGATGGCCTTGGTGCTCTTGAGGCGCGCATCTGGTTTGCTGCTGCTTGTTAGCAATAGATGGCAATTGCTTGGAATCAAACTGAGGCATGGCTCCAGCTGGGCTGCCAGTTCGCTGGGGCAGGTGCTGCAAAAGGGGCTGTTTTGCAGCAACACCAAGCGATCACCGGCACCAAGGGGCGGAGTGCGGGCTTCACTGAGGGCTTGGGCGGCTTCTGCGCTATTGCTGCCATCGAGGCGGCTGAGGTTGAGGCTCTGCCAGGCTGGATCTACCACCTGGTTAATAAGCTGTTGGATTGCCCGATCCAGGGCGGCTTGATCGTCCCCCCAGTAGAGATGGATGGGCATTTGTGCAGTATTTGGATCACCCGATCTTCACCGAAAGCATCGCCCGAATCCAGGCTTGGTTAGGGCCCACCGGTTTAGAAG
Source organism: Synechococcus lacustris Maggiore-St4-Slac (assembly GCF_024345595.1). Lineage (NCBI taxonomy): Bacteria > Bacillati > Cyanobacteriota > Cyanophyceae > Synechococcales > Synechococcaceae > Synechococcus > Synechococcus lacustris. Next base: position 175,513 of record NZ_JAGQBK010000003.1, read on the forward strand.
CCGCTGAACAGGAGGTATTGGAAAGGCTTGTGCATAGCAGCGGCGACCTAAGCCTTGCCCCATTACTGCGGTTTTCCCCCGGCGCCTGCGATTTGGCAATCGCTGCATTGGCAGCAAAAGCTGTGATCCTCACAGACACAGCCATGGCTGCAGCAGCGGTAGCTCCCATGGCAGCGCGCACCTTTGCAAATCCGGTGCATTCGGTGTTGGATTGGGCGCCAAGCTTGGCTCCAGCTGGAGAAACCCGCACAGCCATCGGCATTGAACAGGCGCTTAGGGCCCACCCCAAGGCGCTGGTTTTGATTGGCAGTGCTCCCACGGCCCTGATGCGGTTGTTGGCATTAGGGGCAACGCCTGCACTTGTGATCGGCATGCCTGTGGGATTTGTGGGTGTGAAGGAGAGCAAACGGGAATTAGCCCGCAGTGGTTTGCCCCATATCCGCCTCGAGGGCAGCCGCGGTGGTGCTGGTTTGGTGGCAGCAGCCCTTAATGCCCTGTTGCGTAGGGCTTGGTTGAATCAAACAGCGTGAACTTGTTTGTTTTCAATACCTCTAAGCACTTGTCGAGCCCGCTCCACCACCACCATGGGCACCCCTGCTAGGCGGGCTGCTTCGATGCCGTAGCTGCGGCTGGCCCCTCCGGGGATCACCCGATGCAGAAAAACGAGTGCATCTTTTTGCTCTTCTACCGCCACTTGAAAATTAGCCACATTGCTGCATTTATCTGCAAGGGCATTTAGTTCGTGGTAGTGGGTGGCAAATATGCAAAGGGCATTAATGCCAATGGCTAAATGTTCAGCAACGGCCCAGGCGATCGAGAGGCCATCAAAGGTGGCGGTGCCGCGGCCGATTTCATCGAGCAACACCAGGGATCTATTGCTGGCATGTTGAAGAATATTGGCGGTTTCAGCCATTTCCACCATGAAGGTGGATTGGCCGCTGGCTAGATCATCCACAGCACCCACCCGCGTAAATAAACGATCCACCAAGCCCAATTGGGCACTGCGGGCTGGAATCCAGCTGCCCACCTGGGCCATCAGTTGTAAAACACCGGTTTGCCTTAAGTAGCAACTTTTACCGCTGGCATTAGGGCCCGTTAACACGATTAGATCGGTGCCGGCACCAAGGCAGATGTTGTTAGCAACAAAGGCTGTGTTTGTTAGTAATTGCTCCACCACCGGATGGCGGCCTGCATCTATTAGGAGGCAGCGATCTTCTTTAATTTCAGGTTTGCAATACCCCTGGGTGGCGGCAAGTTCGGCCAAGCCGGCCAGGGCATCGAGGGCTGCAATCGCCCTTGCCGCTTCGCGGATGGGGGCTGCTAGCTGGCCCACCTGTTCCCTGAGGCGGCAGAAGAGCTCGTACTCCCTTTGCTGGCTGCGGGCCCGCAACTGCAGGATGCGTCCCTCCCGTTCTTTTAATTCTGGGGTAACAAAACGCTCTTCATTACTTAGGGTTTGCCTTCGCAGCCAATGGTCTGGCACCTGGCCAGCCTTTGCCCTGCTTACCGCAAGGAAATAGCCAAAACTGCGGTGAAATTGCAGGCGTAAATTTGGATTACCACTGGCTTGGCGCTCGCGCCTTTCCACTTCCGCCAGCCAGTTTTCCTGTTCATCAAGGCGATTGCGCAATTCATCAAGGCTTTCATCAACGCCATCGTTGATAACACCGCCTTCAGTGAGCGAAAGGGGTGGCGTTTCGATTAATTGATGCTGCAGCAGGGCAGCTAGTTCTTGCAAATCTGGCCGCGGCTGCTGCAGGGCAAGCAGCGGTTCAGCATGGTTTTTGGCCTCGCTTTGGCCTTGTTTGATCAGATCAGCCAAAAGGGGCAAGCGCTCTAAACCAGCGGCTAGGGCCACCAGATCACGGGCACTGGCATGGCCGCCAGCGCAACGGCCGGCCAACCGTTCAAGGTCGGCCATGGGCCTAAGCAATCGCCTTATGGCTTGGCGCAACGGACGCTTTTCTACAAATAGGGCAATGGCCTCCTGCCTTGCCTGAATCGCTTTGATATCTAAAAGCGGTGCCTCCAACCAACGGCGCAGTGCCCTTGCCCCCATGGCGGTGTGGGTGCGATCAAGGGCCCAAAGCAAGGATCCTTGAAATACGCCATCCCTTTGGGTGGCCGTTAATTCCAGGTTGCGGCGGCTTTGCTGGTCGATCACCATCGCATCCCCGCTAAATACAGTTAGGGGCCGCTCTAAAGGCAGGGTGCTGCCCGGTTGGCTTGCATCCAGGTAGCTGATCAGGCCACCGGCAGCCCGCAGGGCTAGCGGGAATTCGATCAGGCCCAGGCCTTCGATGGAACTAAGGCCGTAGCGCTTCAGCAGGGTGCGGCTGGCTTCGCTGCTTTCAAAGGGGCTGCGCAATTGGGGGGTGACATTCAAGCCAGCAGCACACCAGGCTGGTTTTTGGTTGGCCTCAAGGCCGGGCAGCAGTAATTCAGCTGCTTCCAGTTGCTGTAATTCCTGCTGCAGCAGCTCTAAACCCTCCCGTTCCCGCACCAGAAATTCGCCGGTGGAAACATCAGCTACCGCTAAACCCCAGCGGTTGTTGTGCAGCACCACTGCCGCTAACCAGTTGTTGCGGCGGGCGCTGAGCATGCCCTCCTCAAGCACGGTGCCGGGGGTGAGCACCCTGGTGATGTCGCGCCGCAATAACTCACCCTTGGCGGCAACAGCTTCCAGTTGGTCGCAAAGGGCAACGGCATAACCACGGCGCACCAATTCGCTGCAGTAGCGCTCACAGGCGTGGTGGGGAATGCCTGCCATGGGCACGCGGCCATGGGCCTTACCCCCTTCTTTGCCGGTGAGGGTGAGCTCTAAAAGCTGGCTGGTTAAAAGGGCATCTTCAAAAAAGCACTCAAAAAAATCGCCTAATCGATAAAAAAGCACCCGTTCGGGATTGGCGGCCTTGAGTTCCACGTAGTGGCGCAGCATTGGCGGTAGTGCCGCTGACTCCACAAGGCTGTGGTGGTGCCAAGGGGGTAGTTCGTTGTTGTTTTGCGGTGTGCTGGCTAAGGGGGTGCTAGCTGGCTGGCTTTTGCCTGGATGGCTGCGGCGGCGCGGTTTTTGTTGCTCTGAATCCTTGCTTAGCTGCTCTAGCCCTTGGGCGTTTTGATCTTCCTCGGGGGCAAATAGGCTGCCTTGGATAGCAGGTTCGCTGCTGGCCACAGAAAAAAATCACTTGTGGCTGATCGTAGGTTGCATCAAACCTGTGAAGTTCCATTCAGGTTTGAGCGCTTGGGCCATGGGCGCCATGGGAGAATTGAGCAAGCCAGGCCCATGGTTGCCGCTTCACCATGCAAATTCTCAACACTCTTACCGTTTTGGCTTTGGTGGTTATGTCCTTTGCCTTGATTGTTGCTGTGCCAGTGCTTTATGCCAGCAACGACGACAGCGGCCGCAGCAATCGCCTGATTTTGGTGGGCGGCTTGGCATGGGTGGCCCTAGTGCTTTTGAACTGGGGCGTAAGCGTATTTGTGGTGTGAGCCTAAGCTTGATTAACTAATTTTTATAAACCAACGGCCATGACCGTTTTTGAAGGCCGGTTTACCGATGCTGCAAACCTAAAGATTGCAGTGGTAGTGGGCCGCTTTAATGATTTAGTAACAGGCAAATTATTGAGTGGTTGCCTTGATTGCCTTGGCCGCCATGGTTTGGATGTGGAACCGAGCAGTAAGCAGGTTGATGTGGCCTGGGTGCCCGGTAGTTTTGAGATTCCATTGGTGGCCCAACGCTTAGCGCGCAGCGGCAGCTACAACGTGGTTATCACCCTTGGTGCTGTGATCCGCGGTGATACTCCCCATTTTGATGTGGTGGTGGCTGAAGTTAGTAAAGGGGTGGCCGCAGTGGCTAGGGATACTGGGGTGCCTGTGATATTTGGGGTGCTCACCACCGATAATTTGCAGCAGGCCCTCGAGCGGGCTGGCATTAAGAGCAATTTGGGCTGGAGCTATGCGTTGCAGGCCCTAGAAATGGGCAGCTTGCTGCGTGGGTTACCTCAGTAAAGTGAAAGTAAATAGAAAGGGCATTGTGCTCGCTGGGGGTAGTGGTACGCGCCTTGCTCCGATGACAACCGCTGTGAGTAAACAGCTAATGCCTGTGTATGATAAGCCAATGATTTATTACCCGCTAACAACATTAATGTTGGCGGGATTAAGAGAAGTTTTGATAATCACAACCCCTCAAGATCGTTCTGCCTTTGAACGTTTATTGAACGATGGTAGTAAGTGGGGAATGCAGATAAATTATGCGGAACAGCCGAGCCCAGATGGATTAGCCCAGGCATTCTTGATTGGTTCAGGATTTCTTGGCGATGCCGCTGCTGCTTTAGTGTTGGGTGATAATTTATTTCACGGACACGATCTCAGCTTGCAATTACAGGCGGTCAATAGCGATGCTGCTGGGGCAACTGTATTCGCCTATCCTGTTAAAGATCCAGAGCGATATGGAGTTGTTGAATTTGATAGCAATGGCTTGGTTAAAGGGTTAGAGGAAAAACCAAAAGCACCCCGCAGCCGTTTTGCTGTTACTGGTTTATATTTTTATGATTCATCAGTGGTTGAAAGAGCTAAACAAGTGAAACCATCGCCAAGGGGTGAATTAGAGATTACAGATTTAAATCGCAGTTATTTAGAAGATGGTTTATTGCGGGTGGAATTAATGAGTAGGGGAATGGCTTGGCTGGATACTGGCACTCCTGATTCTTTGCATGAAGCAGCAGCCTATATTCGCACTTTGGAGCATCGCCAAGGCTTAAAAGTGGGCTGCCCAGAAGAGGTGGCCTATCGCATGGGTTGGATTGATGCTGAGCAATTAGAAGAATTGGCTGCCCCCCTTAAGAAAAGTGGTTATGGAAATTACCTATTGCAGATATTGGAGGGTCTAGATTGATGCAATTTGAAAATCTAGGTGATGCACTATTGCTCACGCCTCGCATATTTACAGATGAGCGAGGCTTTTTCTTTGAAAGTTGGAATCAACAAAGTTTTAACGAGCTCCTCAGTGCGAATTCTCAATCAGTTGTTGAGTTTCTGCAAGATAATCATTCGCGCTCCTGCCGTGGTGTGCTGAGAGGTCTGCATTACCAGCTTCCCCCCCATGCTCAAGGCAAGTTGGTGCGCTGCGTGGATGGAGAGATTTATGATGTGGCCGTAGACCTACGCTCAAATTCCCGTGGGTTTGGCCAATGGCATGGGTCGATTCTAAGCGCAGCTAACCATAAACAACTGTGGGTTCCCCCTGGTTTTGCCCATGGTTTCCTCACCATAAGTGAACATGCTGAGGTGCTCTACAAAACAACTGATTTTTGGAATCGCAGTTCTGAAAGAGCGATCCGTTGGGATGATCCCAAGCTAGCGATTAATTGGCCGTTAGAAAAATTACAAGGAGCTCGAGTTCAGCTTTCAGAGAAAGATGCAGCTTCGCCATTATTCGCAGCCTTAGAGGAAGCTGATCTTTTTTGAATGAGGGTTCTTCTTACTGGTGCTAATGGTCAACTAGGCCAGGCCTTGATGGTTGCAAAACCTAAGCCGATTGAATTAATTGCTTGTGGCCGAGCTGAATTGGATTTGGCAAGCCCCCAAGCTTGCAGCGAAGCGGTGAGGTTTTATCGACCTGATTGGGTACTTAATGCTGGTGCCTACACGGCGGTAGATAAAGCTGAGAGTGAGCCTGAGCTTGCCTTAGCGGTAAACGCAGGCGCCCCTGCTGCCTTTGCCGAGGCTTTGGCCGCCAGTGGCGGCCGGTTGTTGCAAGTGAGCACGGATTTTGTGTTCAACGGAGCCCAAGGTTTCCCCTATCTATCGCACCAGGCTGTGGAGCCATTGGGGATCTATGGAATTTCCAAGGCGCGGGGAGAGGCTGCGGTGCTTGAGCTGCTCGGGCCTCAGCTGTCATGCGTATTGCGCACGAGTTGGTTGTATGGGCCCATTGGTAAAAATTTCTGCCTCACGATGCTGCGGCTCCACGGCCTTAAAGCAGAAAGTGGTGAGCCCCTTCGCGTAGTTGCAGATCAGGTTGCTTGCCCCACCCACACTGCCGGCCTTGCTGAAGCCTGTTGGAAGGTGCTGGCAAATGAAGTAGTTGGCTTTCAACACTGGAGTGACGCAGGTGCAGCCAGCTGGTACGACTTTGCAGTGGCAATTGGTGAGCTTGGTGTGCTGGCTGGCCTATTGGAGCGGCCAGCCCTGGTGGTGCCCATAACTACGGCGGAATACCCCACTGCCGCTAGGCGTCCTTGCTATTCCCTGCTTGATTGCAGCACCAGCCGTGCGGCTCTGGGGCTGGAGCCTGTGCATTGGCGGGATGGATTACTAAAGGTGCTGAGTTGCATTGGTACCTCTAATTAATAGCTTCTTTTAGGATGGTTTTGGTTTAAAAATTTCCATCTGTGCATGATCTTTTGCCTCAACCACTAAGCCGCGTACTAGTAACTGGCGGCGCCGGTTTTATAGGAGGTGCATTGGTGCGCAGGCTGCTAGTTGAAAGCAGCGCCATGGTTTTCAATCTCGACAAGCTCAGTTATGCCAGCGACCTAACCAGCATCGGCAGCAATCCTCGCCACCAGTTGCTGCAGGTTGATTTGGTAGATCCTGAGGCCACCATGGCCGCAATCAAGCGAGCTGATCCCGATCTCGTGTTTCATCTGGCGGCTGAAAGCCATGTGGATCGCTCGATTAGCGGCCCAGGTGCCTTTATCGAGAGCAACATCAGCGGTACTTTCAATTTATTGCAAGCGGTGCGGGCCCACTGGGAGCAGCTGCCCAAGGAGCGGCAGGAACACTTCCGCTTTCACCACATCAGCACCGATGAGGTGTTTGGCTCCCTAGGCCCCACGGGTTGTTTTTCAGAAACTACCCCCTACGACCCGCGCAGCCCTTATTCAGCCAGTAAAGCTGCCAGCGACCACCTGGTAAGTGCATGGCACCACACCTATGGGTTGCCTGTGGTGCTCACCAACTGCTCCAACAACTACGGACCCTGGCAGTTTCCCGAGAAACTGATCCCGGTGGTGATCCTCAAGGCGGTGGCTGGTGAACCGATTCCCCTCTACGGCGATGGCGCCAATGTGCGCGATTGGCTTTATGTGGAAGATCACGTGGAGGCTCTGCTGCTTGCAGCCACAAGGGGTCGTTTAGGTGAGAGTTATTGCGTTGGCGGCCACGGAGAGCGCAGCAATAAGCAAGTGGTGCAAACGATTTGCAGCTTGTTAGACGAGCTGCGACCCCAGGGGGCGCCCCATGCGGGCTTGATCACACCCGTTGCCGATCGCCCTGGCCATGATCGCCGTTATGCAATTGATCCAACGCGGATCAGCAGTGAATTGGGTTGGCGGCCGGCCCATGCTTTTGAGCAATCACTAGCAACCACAGTGAATTGGTATTTGGATAATTTGGCTTGGTGCGAGAAGGTGCGCGAACAGGCCGGCTACCGCGGAAATCGGTTGGGAATCATTTGACGGCGGGAGGGTTCTCAAGGCAGAATCATGCATCGGCATAGGGCCGACTGCGGATGTAGCTCAGTGGTAGAGCATCTCCTTGCCAAGGAGAGGGTCGAGAGTTCGAATCTCTTCATCCGCTTGTTAAAGCTAAGGCTACATTTAGCAATTAATGGCAAGATCTCAATCTTGTTGCGGGCAAATTAACCTCGTTTGAATAGCATTAGATCTTGACTAACTTGATGAACAAAGCCTAGTTGTTCGTAAAATCCCTTTTGCTGAGTTGTCATTAGATATATTCTTTCTACTTCTACAACTGCCCTATGGTTTATTAAAGCCTCAACAATAGTTCTGCCGTGGCCCAGGCCCTGATGATCGTTAGTTACCACTACATCCCAAAGCACAGCACGATATATCCGATCACTGCTTGCTCTGCCAAAGCCGATCAGTTGCTTGTTTTGCCAAAGGCTAACCACCGCTGCACTTTCCCTCAGCATTAAGCGCAAATCTGCAACGCTTCTTCCTCTACCCCAGGAGGTGTGGCTATGGAGCAATAGTTGTAGGTCCCGCAGGGGTAAGCGCCAGCAAAGGTTGCTATGGCTGATTAGGCGTGCAGACAATCGCTTAATAGTGATTTGATTGTGTATTAAAAACCCCCGCGCTCCATTGGCTGAAATCCATTGGCATTAAAGGGTTTAGCTGGACTCGGAACCTAATCGCAATGGTAAGCTGGTTGTAATCAATGGTTCCTTTAATGCTCAAGCTGTTGCTGGGTGATCCAAATGCCCGCAAGCTGAAGCGCTACCAGCCCCTGGTGAGTGATATCAATCTTCTGGAGGAGGACATCGCCCCCCTTTCAGATGAGCAGCTGCGCTTGCGCACTGTTGCTTTTAAGGCACAGCTTGAGGCCGCAGCCAGCCCAGCAAAGCAGCGCTTGTTATTGGATGAAATTCTGCCCGAAGCCTTTGCCGTGGTGCGGGAAGCAGGCAAACGGGTGCTGGGGATGCGCCATTTTGATGTGCAATTAATCGGCGGCATGGTGCTGCACGATGGCCAAATCGCTGAAATGAAAACCGGCGAGGGTAAAACCTTAGTTGCCACCTTGCCCGCCTACCTAAACGCCCTTAGCGGCAAGGGTGTGCATGTGGTTACCGTTAACGACTACCTGGCCCGCCGCGATGCGGAATGGATGGGCCAGGTGCACCGTTTCCTTGGCCTCACCGTGGGCTTGATCCAGCAGGATATGAGCCCAGCGGAGCGGCGAAAAAATTACGCCTGTGATGTTACCTATGCCACTAATAGTGAATTGGGTTTTGATTATTTACGCGACAATATGGCAACGGATATTAGTGAGGTTGTGCAGCGGGAATTTAATTTTTGTGTGATCGATGAAGTTGATTCAATCCTGGTTGATGAGGCCCGCACCCCATTAATAATTTCGGGCCAGGTGGAGCGGCCCCAGGAGAAATACCAAAGGGCAGCAGAACTGGCGCTCAACTTAGAGCGCTCGGCTGAGATTGGTAAAGATGGCATTGATCCGGAGGGTGATTACGAGGTTGATGAGAAACAACGCAGCGTAATCCTCACCGATGAGGGCTATGCCAATGCGGAGCAACTACTAGGGGTTACCGATCTATTTAGTGCCTCCGATCCCTGGGCCCATTTCGTTACCAATGCCCTGAAAGCAAAAGAACTATTTATTAAAGATGTTAATTATATTTTGCGCAATGATGAAGTGGTAATCGTAGATGAATTTACCGGTCGGGTAATGCCTGGTCGCCGTTGGAGTGATGGCCTGCACCAGGCGGTTGAGGCAAAGGAAGCTTTGCCAATCCAGCCTGAAACCCAAACCCTTGCCAGCATCACCTATCAAAACTTTTTCTTGCTCTACCCCCGCCTAGCCGGCATGACAGGCACGGCAAAAACAGAGGAGGTGGAATTTGAAAAAACCTACAAGCTTGAAGTGGCCGTGGTACCCACGAACCGCAGCCGTTCCAGACGGGATTTAGTTGATCAGGTATTTAAAAGTGAATCAGGAAAATGGCGTTCAGTTGCCCTGGAAACCGCTGAATACCACCGGGCTGGTAGGCCCGTGTTGGTGGGCACCACCAGCGTTGAAAAAAGTGAGTTGTTATCTGCTTTGTTGCAGGAGCAAGGCATCCCCCACAACCTCTTAAATGCCAAGCCAGAAAATGTGGAGCGGGAGGCGGAGATCATTGCCCAAGCCGGCAGGGCTGGCGCCGTAACCATTGCCACCAACATGGCCGGCCGCGGCACAGACATCATCCTTGGCGGTAATACCGATTACATGGCCCGCCTGAAGGTGCGGGAGCTGCTGCTGCCCCGGCTTGTGCGGCCCGAAGAGGGCCATCGGCCACCTGTTCCTTTGCAGCGGGAGGCCAGCAGTGGTTTTGCTGCATCCAGTGCAAATCCCGCAAAACCCCCCAGTGAAGCAAGGGCGATCGGGCGTTTATTTCCCTGTGAGCTCTCAGCCGAAACCGATGCGGCCTTGGCTGATGTGGCCCAGCGCTTGGTGAAGCTCTGGGGTGATCGTTCTTTATCAGTGTTGGAATTAGAGGATCGCATCACCAGCGCCGCCGAGAAGGCACCCTCCGATGATGAGGGAATTCTCAAGTTGCGTGAGGTAATTAGTGCCATCCGCCACAACTACGACACTGTTATTGCCGCAGAACAGGCCCAGGTGCGAGAGGCCGGTGGTTTGCATGTGATCGGCACCGAACGCCATGAATCACGCCGGGTTGACAACCAATTGCGGGGTAGGGCCGGGCGCCAGGGGGATCCGGGCAGTACCCGCTTTTTCCTTTCCCTCGAAGATAATTTATTAAGAATATTTGGTGGCGAACGGGTAGCTGGTTTGATGAATGCTTTTCGGGTAGAGGAAGATATGCCGATTGAATCGGGCATGCTCACCCGATCCCTTGAAGGCGCTCAAAAAAAGGTAGAAACCTACTACTACGACATTCGTAAGCAGGTTTTTGAATACGATGAAGTGATGAATAATCAACGCCGTGCTGTTTATGCAGAACGGCGCCGCGTACTCGAAGGAAGAGATCTCAAAAAACAGGTGCTCGGTTATGGCGAACGCACCATGGACGACATTGTTGAAGCCTATGTAAACCCAGAACTGCCCCCTGAGGAATGGGACCTAAGCCGTTTAACAGGCAAGGTGAAGGAGTTTGTTTACCTTCTCCAAGACCTGCAGCCAGAACAACTGCAAGGTTTAAATATGGAGGAGTTAAAGGCCTTTTTGCATGAGCAACTGAGGATTGCCTATGATTTAAAAGAGGTGCAAATCGAAGAATTGCGTGGTGGTTTGATGCGAGAAGCGGAACGTTTCTTTATCTTGCAGCAAATTGATACCCTATGGCGGGAGCACCTACAGAGCATGGATGCCCTGCGGGAATCCGTTGGTTTGCGCGGATACGGTCAAAAAGATCCTTTAATTGAATACAAGAATGAAGGCTACGATATGTTCCTTGAGATGATGACTCAAATGCGTCGCAATGTTATCTACTCAATGTTCATGTTTCAGCCTCAATCACCTGAGCAATAGCTTGGATTCCATTTAGTTTAAATATTATTTTTTTAAATCCCACTGCCTTCAAGAAATTCGATTATTTCACGATCGCGCAGGCTTTGGGAAGTGCCGCCGGGTTCGCTGCCGCGCTTTTCCTGTTGCAGCGCATTTTCAAGGGCATCGATCCTCTCCATCAAGTTGCGAATCACCTGGGCTTCCGCATCTGGCAGTTGGGAGTGGGCCAAGGGATCGATGCGAACCCCGGATTGATGGATCACCCGGCCTGGCACGCCCACCACGGTGCAGTCGTGCTCCACATCCCTCAATAGAACTGAGCCGGCACCGATGCGGGTATTGGCCCCCACGGTGATCCCGCCCAACACCTTTGCGCCCGCACCCACCACCACGTTTTCCTCCAGGGTGGGGTGGCGTTTGCCGCTTTGTTTACCCGTGCCCCCAAGCGTTACCCCCTGAAACAACAAACAGCGATCACCGATCACTGCTGTTTCACCAATCACCACCCCAGCTCCATGGTCGATAAATACCCCCTGGCCAATGCGGGCGCCTGGGTGGATTTCAACCCCAGTAAAAAAACGAGCTACCTGGGATAAAAAGCGTGGCAGCAACGGCAGCCCCAGGCCCCAGAGGCGATGGCTGAAGCGGTGCATGCAGATGGCATGTAGCCCCGGATAGCAAAAAAGGATCTCGAGGCTGCTGCGGGCAGCCGGATCCCTTTCCCTGATGATTGAAATATCTGCTTTTAGGCTTTTGAACATTCCATCAATCCACCTCTTCGGCAGCTGGGCTTGCCGTTAGGCCGATCTCCTTACGCAATAGATCGATCGTAGAGGCACCCAGATAACTTTCGGCGCAATGTACCTGTGGCATGCGCATCAACTGGGAGCGGTTTTGGCGCAGGGTTTGCTCCACCAGGGGCAAGCTCGGTTTATCGCACAACACATGGCTAGCGGCGCGGCAGAGGGCCAACAGGCGGCTGCCCACATCTGGCGAGGCCGTCATCACCAATAGCTCCTGGCCGCGCATCGAATGGAGGATCACCTCCGCTGCCCTGAGGATGCCGGGGCTGATGCTCACAAGCCCAACGCAACTGCCGGTTTTTAATTCCTTGAGCAGGTTTAGTTCGTGGCGGAAATCGTTTAGGTCTACCGCTACGGCGCGCACCCCATGGGCCTTGGCTAATTCCTCCACCGGTTGCAGGAAATATCTGCTGGTTACCACCGTGCCGTTATTGGAGCTTTCCAGCACCGCTTCCAATTCCTCTAGGGGCACCACCTGCACGGGTACATCCAAGTTTGGGGCCAGTTCTTCCGCGATCAACATCGATGCCCCCAGATCTTCCCTAGGGGTGCTCACCAGCACGCGGGCACCGCAGCGCAGGCGCCAATCAACCTCCCGGGTAAGCAATTCACGGGCCTGTTGCAGCGTGCAGCCGGCATTCAGTAAGCCATCGATGCTGCGGCGCACCTCCTGGTCGATATCGGGCCTGATGCGCGCCTTGGGGCCAACGGGTGCTTTTTGTTCCCTGGGTTTTTGTTGATCGCGCACATAAATGCCGGAGCCGGCCATTGCCTCCACCACACCATCATTTTCGAGCTGGCGATACACCTTGCTGATCGTGTTGCGATGCAGGCCGGTTTGCATCGCTAGCTGGCGGGTACTGGGCAATCGATGCCCCGGTGGGAAGTGGCGGGCGGCAATCGCAAAGCAGATCTGGTTGTAGAGCTGCGTGGAAGCCGGTATATCGCTTTCCTGTTGGATGTGAAAACGCACGCTCGGGTGTGACAGCAGCTCAACTGCGCCACGGTAGTGGCCCATGGGCTAGGTGACAATCTTGATTGCGTTTTTAAGCGGGTGCCACCTCGCTTACAGGTTCAGGGCTTAGTTCGGCCGATGCTTTTGTTGCTGCACTAATCGGCAGGGTGCGCACCGCTTTTGTGAGCTGTTCCGGTTTGTCTTTATTAAGTGGAACGCGGCGGGGGCCAAGGAACATGATCATGTTGCGGCCTTCCCGCTTGGGCTCCTGCTGCAGTTCTGCGCTTTCTTCTAGATCCTTAGCCATGCGATAGAGCAGCTGCTCAGCCAGGGCGGTGTGCTGGATCTCCCTACCGCGGAAGATCACGGTGCATTTCACCTTGTCGCCTGATTTAAGAAAACGCACTGCTTGGCCGATGCGCACTTGATAATCGTGCTCATCGATCTTGTAGCGCATCTTTACTTCTTTAACTTCCGTTTGGTGTGATTTCTTTTTTGCTTCCTTTGCTTTCTTTTCCTGCTCAAACTTGAATTTGCCGTAATCCATGATCCGGCATACGGGCGGATCAGCCTTTTCGCTCACTAAAACAAGATCTAATCCCCTTTCTTTTCCCACCTCTAGGGCTGCTTCCCTGGTGATCACCCCAAGTTGACTGCCGTCGGCATCCACAACCCGCAGGTTGGGATAACTGATCCTGTCGTTGATGTTTGGTAGTTCCCGAACGGGGGCGCGGCGATCAAAACGGGGGCGGGGTGGGGCCATTCAGTAAGGCGAGGGAGAACTGTGGTGGAACAGGTGACCCCCCACCCTAGGCCCCCGCTGCGGCGATGGCAGCCAAGGCCTCCTCAAGGGCCGTTTCCTGATTAAGCCAGATGGCTTGATGGCGATTGCGAAACCAGGTGCGTTGCCGCTTAGCAAATTGCCAGGTGCGCTTAACGGTGAGGGCAATCGCCTCCGGACGACTCAGTTCCCCCGCCAATAGGGCCATGGCCTCCCCATAGCCAATCGTTTGCAGCAGTGCTAACTCCTTGCCGTAGAGCTGTTGCAGTGCTTCGGTTTCCTCCACCAAACCAGCGCCATACATCGCCGCGCTGCGCCGCTCGATCCTTTCGCGCAGGTTGGGGGGATTTAGCCCCAGCTCCAACACCCCATAGGCAGGGGCCATACGCCCCTGTTGGCTACTAAGTGGTTTACCTGTGCCATAGAGCACCTCCAGGGCCCTTTGGGTGCGAATTTTGTCGCTGGGATGGATGCGCCCAGCAGCCAGGGGATCCGCCTGCCCAAGCAGCTGGTGGGCGCTTGCCTGCCCCAGGCCTTCAAGTTGCTGCCTCAGCCAGGGTTGGGGCGCTAGGGCAGGGGGTTGCAGCCCTTGGCTGAGGGCCTGGAGGTAGAGGCCGCTGCCGCCCACCAGTAGGGCCGGGCGGCTAAGGGCCTGTTCCGCTGCAATCAAAGGCCTGGCCAGTTCACAAAACTGCTGCAGGTTGAGCGGTGTGTTGGGGGGGGCTAAATCCAACAATTCGTGGGCTACCCCTTTGCGTTCGGCTTGGCTGGGCTTAGCGGTGCCCACATCCATTTGTTGATACACCTGGCGTGAATCCACGCTCAAAACGCGGCAACCAAGCCTGAGGGCCAACTCAACGCCAAGGGCGGTTTTACCGCTGGCGGTGGGCCCCAATAGCACCACCATCAGTGGCGTTTGCTGCCCTTGCTCCCGGTTCCCGGCGATCCCTATGGTCAAGCGATTACTCCAACCCCACCACAAATTCAACCGGAGAGGCCCCCAGCAGGCGCCCTGGGCCGCCGGTGGTAGGATGTGCATTCAGCGGAAGGGTCCCTCCGGGGTTGGCTTCTACAAAAGGGCCTCCTCGGCGGAAACAACAGCATGGCCGAAGCAAGTAATTCCTCTCAGGTTCAATCGGCCTACGGCGCCGAACAGATCCAGGTTCTTGAGGGTTTGGAGCCGGTGCGCAAACGCCCTGGCATGTATATCGGCACCACCGGTCCCCGGGGGTTGCACCATCTTGTTTATGAAGTTGTTGATAACTCGGTTGATGAGGCCCTAGCCGGCCACTGCAGCGACATCGAGGTAAGCCTTAATGCCGATGGCTCCTGCACCGTTAGCGACAACGGCAGGGGTATCCCCACAGATATCCATCCCCGCACCGGTAAGAGCGCCCTGGAAACAGTGCTCACCGTGCTCCATGCCGGCGGCAAATTTGGCTCCGGCGGCTACAAAGTTTCGGGGGGCCTCCACGGGGTGGGGGTGTCGGTGGTGAATGCCCTAAGTGAATGGGTATTGGTAACGGTTTATCGCCAGGATCAGGTGCACACCCAACGCTTTGAAAGGGGCGCGCCGATCGGCAGCCTGCTTTCAGCCCCAGGGGAAAAAGGACGCACCGGCACCACCGTTTGCTTTAAGCCCGATATCCAAATCTTTTCCACTGGAATTGATTTTGATTATCAAACCCTTTCGGCCCGCCTGCGGGAATTGGCCTACCTAAATGGTGGTGTGCGCATCGTATTTCGCGATGACCGGCCAGATTCTTTGCGGGAGGAGGTGTATCACTATCAAGGGGGTATTCGTGAATATGTGGCATACATGAATGCAGGAAAAGATCCCCTGCATCCAGAAATTATCTATGTGAATTCTGAAAAGGATGGCGTGCAGGTGGAAGCCGCCCTGCAGTGGTGTGTTGATGCCTATTCAGATAGCATTTTGGGCTTTGCAAATAACATTCGCACCATCGATGGTGGCACCCATATTGAGGGTTTAAAAACCGTTCTCACCCGCACCCTCAACACCTTTGCCCGCAAAAGGGGTAAGCGTAAGGAGGCCGATGGCAACCTGGCTGGCGAAAATATCCGTGAGGGCCTCACCGCAGTGCTTTCGGTGAAGGTGCCCGACCCTGAGTTTGAAGGCCAAACAAAAACAAAACTGGGTAACACTGAAGTTCGCGGCATAGTTGATACTGTTGTTGGCGAATCGCTAAATGAATACCTAGAATTTCATCCCCAGGTTATCGATTTAATTCTTGAGAAAGCAATTCAAGCCTTTAATGCCGCGGAAGCAGCAAGGCGGGCCCGTGAATTGGTGCGTCGTAAAAGTGTGCTGGAAAGTTCTACTTTGCCGGGTAAACTTGCCGATTGCAGTTCCAGGGATCCTTCCGAATCTGAAATTTATATAGTTGAGGGTGATTCAGCTGGCGGTTCTGCTAAACAAGGCCGCGACCGCCGCAACCAGGCGATCCTTCCCCTGCGGGGCAAAATCTTAAATATTGAAAAAACTGACGACGCCAAGATCTACAAAAATACGGAAATCCAAGCCTTGATCACAGCCTTGGGCTTGGGTATTAAAGGCGAGGAAT
Source organism: Synechococcus lacustris Maggiore-St4-Slac (assembly GCF_024345595.1). NCBI lineage: Bacteria > Bacillati > Cyanobacteriota > Cyanophyceae > Synechococcales > Synechococcaceae > Synechococcus > Synechococcus lacustris. The sequence continues at coordinate 191,629 of NZ_JAGQBK010000003.1, forward strand.
TTGATCAAAAGAATTTGCGTTATCACCGCATCGTTATCATGACCGATGCCGATGTTGATGGCGCACACATTCGCACTTTGATCCTCACTTTCTTCTTCCGTTATCAACGGGCCTTGGTGGAAGGTGGCTTTATATATATCGCTTGCCCGCCTCTCTATAAAGTTGAGCGCGGTAAAAACCATAGCTATTGCTACAACGAACAAGATTTGAAAAAAACCCTCGATGGTTTTGGTGAAAAAGCAAACTACACAATTCAGCGCTTCAAAGGTTTAGGCGAAATGATGCCTAAGCAATTGTGGGAAACCACCATGGATCCCACCACCCGCACGATGAAACGGGTTGAAATTGAGGATGCGGCAGAGGCGGATCGGATCTTCACAATCCTCATGGGCGATAAGGTTGCCCCTCGCCGTGCCTTCATTGAAGCCCATAGCGCTGAACTAGATCTGGCGGAGCTGGATATCTAATGCCATTGCGTTGGGCTTGGTTACTGGGCATGGCCCTGATGGCTCCGATTGCCCTACCCGCCGGTGGTGCCGATCGCGATAATCCTGCCGTGCGCCGCCGCCGCCCTGGTGAACCGCTTTATGCAATCGGCATAAAAAAGTTGCAGGTTTCACCCCACCATCAGGCTCCCTTGCTGGTGAAAGTTAGTGATTCAGATATGCCCTTGCAAATCCTCCACACCTGGTACAACCAGCAGGGGGAGCGCTGGTGCCGGGTGAGTTTGGGAGGTTTCCGGGGTTGGTTGCTTGGTTAGGCCATGCTGAAAAGCATCCTGCTGGTTTCGCTTGGGGCAGTGCCAGGGGCCTGGTTGCGATTCCGGTTAATAAATCATTTTGAGCCAATTGTTCCGGCAAAACATTGGGCCACATTGGCTGTAAATATTGGCGCCTCATTTTGCCTAGGCCTCTTGGTTGCCCTTAATCAGCTTTGTTTATCAAATCAGCTGATGTTGTTGCTGGCCACCGGTTTCCTTGGCAGCCTCAGCACCTTTTCCACCTTTGTGGTGGAATTGCTTGTGCTGTTGCATAAACAAGCCCCAGCGGAGGCACTTTTGCTTGCTTTGGCCTCTGTTGTTAGCGGTTTACTCGCCTTGGAATTAGGCCTGGCGATCGGAGGGTTGCAATGAAAACTATTCGCTTGGAATTGGTTGATCTATTGCTGGTGGGAATAGGCGCAATCCCTGGGGCTCTGCTGCGTTGGCAGGCATCTGTTCACCTGGCTCCTTTTCTGCCCTTTGCCAGCGCCGGGGCGGATTTAGTGGTGAATGTGATTGGCGCTGCCTTGCTTGGTTACCTGGTGGCTCCGCCAGCAACGGCAGCACCATTGCTACTTGCCTTAGGTATTGGCTTTTGCGGTTCCCTCACCACATTTTCCAGCTGGATGCTGGATATCGCTTTGCTGCAGCGCCAAGGCATGCATTTAGATGCCCTGGCGCTGTTAATTCTCAGCCTCGGCCTTGGCCTAGGGGCCGCCGCCGGCGCCTATGGCCTTAAAGGGCGGCTTCAATCGCATCGGTGAGTTCGGCGGCATCAGGTGCCACCCCACTTTTGAAGCGGGAAACCACGCTGCCATCACGGCCCACCAGGAATTTTTCGAAATTCCAGGCGATTGGCCCTACAGGTTCTGCCTTTGTGAGGGTGTCGAAGGGGGCAGATGTAGCGCCTACCTTGGCAAATAATTCAAAATTCACACCATAGGTAGTGCTACAAAACTGTTGGATTTCTTCGATCGTGCCCGGTTCTTGGCCGCCGAAATCATTGCAAGGAAAGCCGATCACCTTGAACCCTTGGGGGCCATACTTTTCCTGCAGGGCCTGTAAACCGGCATATTGCTTGGTGAAACCACAACGGCTGGCCACGTTTACCAGCAGCAGCACCTGGCCGCTTAAGTCGGCCAGATCTTGGGGGGTGCCGGCGGCATTGTTAACAACAACGCCTTTGATGCTTGGGGCCATGGGAACAAAAGCAAACGATTAAACCCTAATCACTTCAGTGCACTCGGGCGATGGCTGAAACCACAACCACAACCGCTATTCCAGAACTCACCCAATACCTGGAGCGTTTGCTGGCGGCCGGTAATTACGACGCCGTTAAGCAGCTATTGGAGCCGGAGCAACCTGCCGACGCCGCCGAAGCCATAGGTAATTTGCCCACCCTTCAGCAGGCGATTGCCTTTCGTTTGCTGCCTAAAAATGAAGCGATTGAAGTTTACGAATACCTCGATGCAACGGTGCAGCAATCCTTGTTGGAGAGGTTGCGCTCCGGTGAAGTGCTCGAGCTGGTGGAGCAGATGTCACCCGATGATCGGGTGCGGCTTTTTGATGAATTGCCCGCCAAGGTGGTGCGCAACCTGCTGCAGCAACTAAGCCCTGAGGAACGGCGGGTAACAGCCCAGCTGCTGGGTTACGAAACTGAAACCGCCGGTCGTTTGATGACGACCGAATTCATTGATCTCAAGGAATTCCACAGCGCCAGCCAAGCGCTCACGATCGTGCGCCGCCGCGCTTTAACCACAGAAACGATCTATAGCCTTTATGTAACCGATGCGGCCCGCCAGCTCACAGGCATTTTGTCTTTAAGGGATCTGGTGGTGGCTGATCCTGAGGATTTGATCGGTGCGGTGATGACCCGTGAAGTGGTGCGGGTTCACACCGACACCGACCAGGAGGAGGTGGCACGGCTGATCAAGCGCTACGACTTCCTGGCCCTGCCGGTGGTGGATCGGGAGGATCGCTTAGTGGGAATCGTTACCGTAGACGACGTGATCGATGTGATCGAGCAGGAAGCCACCCGCGACCTCTATGCCGCAGGTGCTGTGCAGGCCGGCGATGAAGACGATTACTTCCAAAGCAATTTGTTTGAAGTGGCCAAAAGGCGGGTGTTGTGGTTGCTGGTGCTTTTAATTACCAACACCGGCACTTCGGCTGTAATCGCCTCCCAGCAGGGGGTTCTGCAACGGGTGGTGCAGTTGGCTGCCTTTATTCCCCTTTTGATTGGCACTGGCGGCAATGTGGGCGCCCAAAGTTCCACGGTGGTGATCCGCGGCCTTAGCACCAATCGGTTGCAGGCCCTAGGCCCCTGGCGCACCGTGGGGCGCGAGGCCCTGGCTGGGGTTTTGCTTGGCCTATTGCTAGCTGCGGTGGTGGTGCCATGGTCGTGGCAACTGAGCGGCGAACCCTTGGTGGCCATAGCTGCTGGGGTGTCGATGTTGTGTATTTCGATCCTTGCGGCAACGGCAGGGGCGAGCCTGCCACTGCTTTTTGATCAGCTCGGCCTCGATCCAGCCTTGATGTCTGCCCCCTTTATCACCACGGTGGTTGATGTGGCTGGGGTGTTTATTTACCTGCAAACCGCCGCTTGGCTCCTGAGCCACCTGGGCGCAAACGGCTGAACCCAAATGGGTGAGTCTTAAAAGACTTGGGTTTTCTGAGAGAAAATTTACGCTTCGTAAGGCTATTGTTTACATATCTACAAGATTCACCGTGGCCACCCCCACCGCCGAGCTGCGCCCCCCTGTTGATGGGGACTTGGTGCGCTCTTACCTGCGTGACATCGGCCGTGTGCCCCTGCTCAGCCACGAACAGGAGATCACCCTTGGCCGCCAAGTGCAAGAACTGGTGCGCATTGAGGAAGCGGAAGAGGAAATGCGCATGCGCCAGGGGGAAGCCCCTAGCAAGGATGATCTAGCCGTTAATTTGAACCTTTCCCCAGCTGTTTTAAGGCGCCGCCTGATCAATGGCCGCCGCGCTAAGGAAAGGATGGTTGCCGCCAACCTGCGTTTGGTGGTGAGCGTTGCCAAGAAATACACCAAGCGCAACATGGAGCTACTTGATTTGATTCAAGAGGGCACCATCGGTTTAGTGCGGGGTGTGGAAAAATTCGATCCCACCCGCGGCTACAAATTCTCCACCTATGCCTATTGGTGGATTCGCCAAGGCATCACCCGTGCCATTGCTGAGAAAAGCCGCACCATCCGCCTACCAATTCACATCACCGAAACCCTCAATAAACTGAAAAAGGGTCAGCGGGAACTTAGCCAAGAATTGGGTCGCACCCCCACTGTTACCGAATTGGCTGTTTATGTGGAATTGCCTGAGGAGGAGGTAAAAGAACTGTTGTGTAGGGCCCGCCAACCGGTGAGCCTCGAGATGAAAGTTGGCGACAGCGACGACACCGAACTGCAGGAGTTGCTCCAAAACGAAGCTCCCATGCCGGAAGAGTTGCTCGATGGTGAATGTTTGCGCGGTGACATGCGTTCCCTGCTGGAGCAGTTGCCACCGCTGCAGGGAAGGGTTTTAAAAATGCGCTATGGCATCGATGTGGAAGAACCGATGAGCCTCACCGGAATCGGTAGGGAGTTGGGCATGAGCCGTGATCGGGTGCGTAATTTGGAGCGCGATGGCCTGGCTGGCTTGCGCCGGGTTAGTGAAACTGTGGTGGCCTATGTGGCGGCTTAAGGCTCAAGATCGTTGCCAATAAAACCAGTAGGGCGCCTGCAACTGTTGAGATATTGATCAGCTCCCCAAGCCAGAGCGCCCCCCAGCCCGCTGCAAATATCACCTGCACATAACTAATCGCCGTTGCTTTTGCAGCAGGCATTTGCGTTAAACCCTTAGTTAAAAAGATCTGGCCCAGTTGCGTGAATAGGCCCACCCCCACAAGCCAGGCCCAATCCGCCCCGCTGGGCATTACCGGGTTAGCCATCACCCAAGGCAGGCTTAGGGGCAGCGACACCAAGGGGAAATAAAACACGATCACCATTGGATCTTCGTAATTAGCCAGGCTTCTCACCGTTACATAGGCAATAGAGGTGAGCAGGGCGCCTGTTATCGCAATTGCCACAGCCCATGGTTCTAAGGGGGTGGCTCCAAATGGTTGAGCAACAAGCCACACCCCAAGCCAACCAAAGGCCATGGCCGCAAAAATTCGTTTTCCGGCAAGCTCCCCCAAGGCACCCCAGGCCAAGGCGGTGGTGAAAGTTGGGTACAAATATTGAAATACCGTTGCTGCTGCCAGCGGTAGCTCCGCCAGGGCGGCATAAACGCAATAGAGCGCCAAGGTGCCCACAACCCCCCGCAGCACCAGCATTCGGCGCCTTTTACCCCAGGGATTAAGCCCCAGGTGCTTGAGCAGCCACCAACTCAAGGCCAAGCTCACCACCGAGCGGGCAAGCACCACCTCAGCCACCGGGATCGCCCCCTCCAACTGCTTAACGCACACGCTCATCAAACTGAAGCTGAGGGCACTCAGCACCATCGACCGGGGGCCTGCAGCTGCAAACGCCGCCCATCTCCCTCCAGGCTTAATTGCAGTTGCCAGGCTTCCTTTGGCAGTGCGCTCAGCCTTTCGGGCCATTCCACCGCCAGTAGTGCTCCGCAGGCTAGGGCCTCCTCCTCCTCTTGGAAAAACAATTCATCAGCTGCTTTTGCTTGCTCAAGCCGATAAAGATCGAGATGAATCAAAGCTGGGCTGTTTTCACCTAAACGCCAGTAGTGCTGGGCTAGGGCATAGCTGGGGCTGGTAACGGTTTCAATGATCCCTAAACCAGCAGCAATTCCCTGCACCAAGCAGGTTTTACCTGCGCCCAGGGATCCGCTCAGCAATAGCAGCGCCCCCGCTGGCAACTCTTGGGCCAATTGCAGGCCCCGCTGCCTTGTGGCAGCTGCATCAACAAGGAAGCAGTTCATTCTTGTAGATTCTCAGCAAGCGAGCCCGAAGCCTCGGCGTCTCCGCAGATATTCCCAAACCAATCGCCACTTCCATAGGAAGTGATAAATCCATGGTGGCAACACCCGACACATTCTCTTTGGCTGGCCTGCAGGTAACTAACACCTATGTGATTGCCGACCTGGGCCTTGCTGAATTCGGCCGCAAGGAAATGGCCATTGCTGAAACAGAAATGCCGGGCTTGATGGCCCTGCGCAGCAAGTTTGGCGCTGAGCAGCCCCTCAAAGGGGCCCGCATCTGCGGCAGCCTCCACATGACGATCCAAACAGCAGTTTTGATCGAAACCCTGGTGGCCCTTGGCGCCGAGGTGCGCTGGGCTTCCTGCAATATTTTCTCCACCCAAGACCACGCGGCTGCAGCAATTGCCGCCGCCGGTATTCCGGTATTTGCCTACAAAGGTGAAACCCTGGATGAGTATTGGGCCTTTACCCATCGCATCATGGAGTGGGCCGATGGCGGCACCCCAAACATGATCCTCGACGATGGTGGAGATGCCACCGGTTTGATTGTGCTCGGCGCTAAGGCTGAGCGTGACCCATCGGTTTTAAATAATCCCTCCAGCGAAGAAGAGGTGGCATTATTTAAAAGTATCCGCGCCCGATTAGCGGAGCAGCCTGGTTGGTATTCACGCATCTACGCAAATATCCAAGGTGTAACCGAGGAAACCACCACTGGCGTTGCCCGTTTGTATCAAATGGAGCAGGCAGGCGAATTGCCTTTCCCTGCGATCAATGTGAATGATTCAGTTACTAAGAGCAAATTTGATAACCTCTACGGCTGCCGTGAATCCCTGGTAGACAGCATCAAACGCGCCACCGATGTGATGGTGGCCGGCAAGGTTGCCCTAGTGCTGGGTTATGGCGATGTGGGCAAGGGTTCAGCCCAGTCGCTGCGGGGCCTTGGCGCCACGGTGATGATTTCTGAAATCGATCCAATCTGCGCCCTACAGGCAGCCATGGAGGGCTACCGAGTGGTGCGCCTTGAGGACGTGGTTAAAGATGTTGATATCTTTGTAACCGCCACTGGCAACTATCAGGTGATCCGCCATGAACATCTATTAGAGATGAAGGATCAAGCGATTGTTTGTAACATTGGCCACTTTGATAACGAAATTGATGTTGCTTCCCTCAAGCAATATGAATGGGATAATATCAAGCCCCAGGTTGATCACATCATCCTCCCCAGTGGCAATCGCATCATCCTGCTTGCCGAAGGTAGGTTGGTGAATCTCGGCTGCGCAACCGGCCACCCCAGTTTCGTGATGAGCAATTCATTTACGAACCAAACCCTTGCCCAGATTGAATTATTTACTAAGCCTAATGAATACGATAAAAAAGTTTATGTGCTGCCCAAGCACTTGGATGAAATGGTTGCCCGCTTGCACCTAGATAAAATTGGTGCAAAACTAACCCAGCTTAGCCAAGAGCAAGCTTCATATATCAATGTGCCAGTGGAAGGGCCCTACAAGCTCGATCATTACCGCTATTGATCGTTATTCGTTAGGGGGCTATTCGGATGGGTTTCAGTGAATTGGTGCAGGAGTTGCCCAAGCTGATCGGTTCAGCTGTTGAGGCAAATCCATTCTTGGGCTACGTGGCTATTTTCGCCACGATGTTCCTTGAAAATCTGTTTCCACCGATTCCCTCCGAAATGGTTATGCCCCTTGGGGGTTTCTACGTGCAGCAGGGCAAATTGGCCCTGCTGCCTGTGGTTTTGGCGGGTTTAGGCGGCACCGTGCTCGGTGCTTTGCCTTGGTATGGCCTCGGCCGTTTGATCAATGAAGAACGGCTTGAGCATTGGTTTGAACGCCATGGCCGCTGGATCGGCATCAGTGGCCAAGATTTGCGCCGCAGCCGGATTTGGTTTAACCGCTATGGCACCGCCCTGGTGTTTTGGGGCCGGTTAGTTCCTGGTGTGCGCACCTTGATCTCAGTGCCTGCAGGCATGGAATTGATGCCACTCACACCATTTTTACTTTGGACCACCGGTGGCAGCTTGATTTGGGTTTTGATCCTCACCCTCTCTGGCTTCGCCTTGGGCAATGCCTACACCAACGTTGAACTATGGCTTGAGCCGGTTGCAAAGGCAGTGAAGATTCTTTTGGTAATCGCCGCCATTGCCTTTGCCTTTTGGCTTGGCCTGCGGGTGTGGCGGCGCCGCTGAGCTTCAGCAAAAACATTAATAATCCTGGGTTCTCCTGAACAAATCAGGGAACCCAAGAATTTGGTGGTTAATTAATAGTTACCCCGAAGGAATTAACTATTTAAAAAGGAACCTGTTCTCAAAATGAAGGTTTTCTCAAAAAGGAACGTCTTCCTCATTTCCCCCACCTGGGAAGCCACCGCCCTGTTCTGCATCCCGCTTGGAACCCAATAACTCGAGGCGATCAACCCGCACTACCGGTTTAGAGCGCTCTTCGCCACTGGCCCGATCGGTCCAGCGGTCTAGCTTGAGGGAGCCGATGATTCCCAATAGGGAACCTTTTTTTACATAGTCGGCAGCAACCTGGGCCTGTTTGCCCCAGATTTCTAAATTGAACCAATCGGGTTCATCGTCGCGGCTGCGGCGATTAACGGCGAGGGTGAGGTTGGCAACCACGCTGCCGGATTCGAAGTAACGAACTTCGGGATCACGGCCGGCGCGGCCAACGAGGGTGACGGAATTGACGCCCATGGGGCTTCTCCTATTGCTTTGTGGACATGATGCGCCACCTCAAGGCGGCACTCATCCCTAGTAGTTCCACCGTAGGGCCCGGTTGTATCGCCTGCACTAAGGCCAAGCCCACCTATGATTCGCCCTCTTAAGCAAATACCCAATGTTCTGGCGTCGTTTTCAGCTCTCCCGTGATATCGGGATCGACCTGGGCACCGCCAATACGCTCATCTACGTTTCTGGCCGCGGCATCGTGCTGCAGGAACCATCAGTGGTGGCCATCGACCTAGACAAGGGCATCCCCTTAGCTGTTGGCGAAGAGGCCAAACAAATGTTGGGCCGCACCCCAGGCAATATCCGCGCCATTCGCCCCCTTCGCGATGGGGTGATCGCCGATTTCGATGCCGCTGAGCAGATGATCAAATACTTCATCCGCAAGGGCAACGAGGGCAGGGGCATGTTGGCCCCACGCCTGGTAATCGGCATCCCCAGTGGTGTTACCGGCGTGGAACGCAGGGCCGTTAGGGAAGCGGGCTTGGGTGGTGCCCGCGAAGTGCATTTGGTTGATGAACCGGTGGCTGCTGCCATCGGCGCTGGCTTACCAGTTACTGAACCGGTTGGTTCAATGATTGTGGATATCGGCGGCGGCACCACTGAAGTGGCGGTGCTCAGCCTGCAGGGCACCGTGATTTCTGAATCTGTGCGGGTGGCCGGTGATGAATTGAGCGATGCGATCGGCAGCTACCTAAAAAAAGTGCACAACCTGGTGGTGGGTGAACGCACCGCAGAAGAGATCAAGATCCGCATCGGTTCGGCCTTCCCCAGCGACGAGTTCGATCAAACATCAATGGATGTGCGCGGTTTACACCTGTTATCGGGTTTGCCACGCACCATCAGCGTGCGGGCCGGTGATGTGAGAGAGGCAATGGTGGAACCGCTCAATGTGATTGTGGAAGCGGTTAAGCGCACCCTCGAGCGCACCCCCCCCGAACTAGCGGCAGACATTGTTGATCGCGGCATCATGCTTGCCGGTGGCGGTGCCTTAGTGCGCGGTATTACTGATTTGATCAGCCATGAAACCGGCATCCTTACCCATGTGGCTGAGGATCCCTTGCTTTGTGTGGTGAATGGTTGCGGCCAGGTGCTTGAAGATTTCAAACGCCTGGGCAGGGTTTTGGATGCCGCTGATTTCCATCGCTCCTCAAACTGATCCATGGCGCTGGGAAATAATCTCAAGCGCCTGCTGAATCTGCGTTTGCTGCTGGCTAGTTGGCCGTGGCTGCTGGTGATTACTGCCTTTGCTTTGCTACGCCTCTCCAAAGGTGCCTTGCTGCTCGACCTTTACGCCCAGGCATCAAGGCCCTTTTGGCCCGGTAGTGCCCAGAGGGAATGGTTGCAAAAAGCCCAACGTTTAGAAGATCAACAGCGGCTTGCCCTATTGGAGGCCCAATTAAGTAACCAGCAGCTCGATCTATCCCTAAGGCAACAGCAGGGACCCTGGATAACGGCTGCGGTAATCAGCAGGACCATGCAGGGTTGGTGGCAGGATTTGCTACTGGGAGCTGGCTCCCTGCAGGGGATTCGCCCCGGCGCTGCCGTTACGGCACCCGGTGGTTTGCTGGGACGCATCAGCAGTGTTACCCCATCAACGGCACGGGTGTTGCTGCTCACGGATCCCTCAAGCCGGGTGGCGGTGGAATTGCAGGGAAACCGCGGTAAAGGGCTTTTGGTGGGTGATGGCACCAGCCGGCCGCGGCTGGAGTTTTTAGAGAAGGATGTGGAGGTTTTGCCGGGTGACGTGGTGATCACCTCAGCGGCCAGCACCGTTGTTCCAGCCAATTTGATCGTGGGTGTGGTGCAACAGGTGAATCTGGATGCGCTGCCAGCCCCGGAAGCTTTGCTGCAACTAACGGCGCCAGCTGGGGCGGTGGATTGGGTGAGGGTGCGCTGAGGTGGCCTTGTTTGCTTCAGGCCTAGTGCTGCTTTGTTTGCTGCTGGCCAGCCCAGGCTGGTTGCAATTGGCAGGCATGTCGCCTGCTTGGGCGGTGCTTTGGCTATTGCCTTGGTCGGTGGTGGAGGGTCCGCTGGCGGGTGCTCTAGCTGGAATCGCCGTTGGTTTGTTGTTTGATGCCCTGCAAGGCAGCAACCTCACTTCAGTGCCAATGCTTGCTCTATTAGGTTTTTGGTGGGGCCAGTTTTTGGCCGCCCGTAGACCATTGGAACGCAGCACAACCCTTGGCTTGCTGGCTTTGATCGGCACCTTGCTGCTGAATGGCAGTTATGCCCTGCAATTGCATTTGCGCGGTGAAGTTAACGCTGCCGCTTGGCATATAACCTTTGCCCAAACTTTGCTCACAGCCCTAGTGGCGCCTTTGTTTTGTTCCCTACAGGTGCTGTTTTGGCGCCGCATCTCTAGCCGTTATGAGCGTTAATTCACCCCGCACCACTCCTAAAGTGGTAATCAAATTATTGCTATCTCTGGCGATCTTCCTCGCCTTAGGAGGTTGCCGGGGGCCGCAGAAAAATCCGGAATTACAACTTTGGACAATCCAGTTGTCACCAAAGTTTGATCCCTTAATTAAAGCGATGTTGCTGGATTGGGAAACTAAACATCCAGGTGTAAAAGTGCGTTGGACCGATTTGCCCTTTGGTTCTGTGGAACGCAAGGTGCTTGCAGCGGTATTTGCGCGCACTGCCCCAGATGTGGTGAATTTAAATCCGTTATTCGCAGCAAATCTTGCTAGCAAGGGCGGCCTGTTGCCCCTGCAGGATCGCTTGGGGCCGGCTAAGGCCACCTATCTACCCCAAATCCTGCGGGCAGGGGAGCAGCAGGGGGAGCTCTATGCCTTGCCTTGGTATCTCACGGCAAGGATCACCCTGGCGAATCGGCAGTTGTTGCAACAGGCTGGCTACAACAAGCCGCCGCGCCGTTGGGAGGAGGTACCCGCCTACGCGGAGCGGATCAAGCAACGCACGGGCAAATATGCATTGTTTGTAACCGTGGTTCCGGATGGTTCAGCTGAATTGCTGGAATCGATGGTGCAGATGGGGGTGGAGCTCGTTGATAGCCGCCATCGGGCCCGATTTAACAGTGGCCCTGGCCGCCGTGCCTTTGCCCTATGGACAGATCTCTACAGGCGCGGTTTGTTGCCCCGGGAAGTGGTGAGCCAGGGTTTTCAACGGGCAATTGAGCTTTATCAAAGCGGTGAGTTGGCGCAGGTGGCCAGTGGTGCCGAATTTTTGAACACAATCCAAACCAATGCGCCGCGGGTGGCAGCGGCAACTGAACCCTTCCCTCCTTTGGTGGGTGCTGATGGCGCCGCCAATGTGGCCGTGATGAACTTGGCTGTAAGCCGTCAAACCAGCCGGCCAAAGGAAGCTGTGGATCTCGCCTTATTTCTCACAAACCCTGCAAACCAACTGCGTTTTGCCCGGGCCGCCAAGGTGTTGCCCTCCTCCCAGCCCGCCTTAAAGGCGATTGAAGCTGAATTGGCTCTGGCTTCCCGCAGTGGCGTAAAAGCCGATCTTGTGCAAAGGGCGCGCTTGCTAAGTGCCCAAACCCTCAGCCATGCCAAGGTTTTGGTGCCAGCGGATCCGGGCGTAAAGCGTTTGCAGGCAATTATTTACGGCCAATTGCAGCGGGCCATGCTTGGTGAATTGAGTAGCGCTGCAGCCCTGGCGGCGGCTGAAAAGGAATGGAATGCCTATGCGGTGGCGAGGTGGCCCTAGGCGATTGGTGATTATTAAAAAAATAAAAAGCCAACAAATTGGTCAATTTGGAGTGTCATTTCTTGCAGTTGGAAAGTTAGGGTTGCACTTCGTAACTAAACGACCCAATGACCGAGGGCGAAGCGCTTCCTATCCAGCAGCCAACAGTGCTGGTGGTGGACGACGAGCCAGCGGTGAGGCGGGTGCTGGCAATGCGTTTAGAGGTGGCTGGCTACCGGGTGGTTATTGCTGAAGATGGAGAAGAGGCCTTAGCAGTATTTGCCCGCGAGCAGCCCGACCTTGTGGTGCTCGATGTGATGATGCCAAAACTTGATGGTTTTGCTGTTTGCCGCAGGCTGCGGGCCGAATCAGCGGTGCCAATTATTTTTCTATCTGCCCTTGATGCCATCTCTGAAAAGGTGGCTGGCCTTGATCTGGGTGCCGATGATTACCTATCAAAACCATTTAGCCCTAAGGAACTAGAAGCAAGGATTAATCGCATCCTGGGCCGTGTTGGCCGCGGCAATGCCAGCCAAGATCCCCGCGAGCAATTGCCTGGGCTTGGGGTTTTGCGACTCGGTGATCTTGTGGTTGATAGCAATCGCCGCCAGGTAACCCGCGCCGGTGAGCGCATCGCCCTCACCTACACAGAATTCAGTTTGCTCGAATTGTTGTTTCGTGAGCCTGGCTGCGTAGTGCCCAGGGCTGAAATTCTTGAGCAGCTTTGGGGTTACCCTCCCAGACGCGCGGCAGATTTAAGGGTGGTTGATGTTTATGTGGCCCGTTTACGGGGCAAGCTCGAACCAGATCCCCGCAATCCCGAACTGATCCTCACCGTGCGGGGTACGGGCTATGCATCCCAACGGGTAGGTGAAATGAGCCTTGCCGCTGGGGCCTGAACTTTTGGAACTTAGAGAAACGCGCCTTGAGAAAGCCAAGGCCCTAGAAGCACTTGGCCAGGGGCCCTATGCCCTCAATTTTGCGCCAACCCATCAAAGCGCTGAATTGCAAGCAGCCCATGCCGACCTAGCCAATGGCGAGGAGCGGGAGCTCACTGTGGCGGTTGCTGGCCGCGTAATGACGCGGCGGGTGATGGGCAAGTTGGCTTTTTTTACCCTCCTAGATGGCAGCGGCACGATTCAGCTCTACCTAGAAAAATCAAGCCTTGATGCAGATGCAACAACTACCCCTGCCCCCTTTGCCCAGCTGGCAAGCCTTGTGGATGCTGGCGACTTAATTGGTGTGAGGGGTAGTTTGCGCCGCACCGATCGCGGTGAACTATCGGTGAAGGTGAAGGAATGGTGGATGCTCTGTAAAGCGCTGAGCCCTTTGCCTGATAAGTGGCATGGTTTAGCGGATGTGGAAAAGCGTTACCGGCAGCGTTACCTAGATCTGATTGTTTCGCCCCAAACCCGCGAAACCTTCCGCAGGCGCGCCCAATTGGTTAGCTCCCTGCGCCGCTGGCTTGATGAGCGCGGCTTTTTAGAAATTGAAACCCCTGTGCTGCAAAGCGTGCCGGGGGGTGCTGATGCTCGGCCATTTGAAACCCACCACAATGCCCTTGATCTACCCCTCACCCTGCGAATCGCCACGGAGCTCCACCTAAAACGCTTGGTGGTTGGTGGCTTTGAGCGGGTGTATGAACTGGGTCGCATTTTTCGTAATGAGGGCACCAGCACCCGCCATAACCCTGAATTCACCTCGGTGGAGATCTACCAGGCCTATGCCGATTACATCGAGATGATGGTGCTCACAGAAGAGTTAATCGCCCATGGCTGTAGGCAGGTATGTGGCGGCACATCTATCACCTATCAAGGAACTGAAATCGATCTAGCGCCCCCCTGGCGGCGGGCCACCATGCATGAGCTGGTGCTAGAGGCCACTGGCTTGGATTTCAATGGCTTTGCTAATCGCCCTGAGGCAGCAGCTGCGATGCAAGCGGCGGGGCTGGTGGTACCAGAGCTGGCCGATAGCGTTGGCCGTTTGCTAGTGGAAGCTTTTGAGCAAAGGGTGGAAAGCAATTTGATCCAACCCACCTTTGTGCTCGATTACCCGGTGGAAACATCGCCCTTAGCTAGGAGCCACCGCAGCAAGCCAGGCCTAGTGGAACGATTTGAGCTTTTTATTGTTGGTAGGGAAACGGCTAATGCCTTTAGTGAACTGATTGATCCAGTGGATCAACGCCGTCGCCTGGAGGCGCAACAGGAACGGCGCGCCGCTGGTGACCTAGAAGCTCAAGGGGTGGATGAGGATTTTCTGCAGGCCTTAGAAGTGGGCATGCCACCCACGGGTGGCCTTGGCATAGGCATCGATCGCTTGGTAATGCTGCTCACTAACAGCGCCAGCATCCGTGATGTGATCGCCTTCCCCCTGCTGCGGCCTGCCAAGGTGGATAATGGATCCACTGATCAGATTTCCTAGCGCATGAGTGGCGAGCGCGTTGGATTTCGTTTTACCCACGCTGATGCTGTGGTGAAGCGCAACCCCCAGGGCAGGTCCCGCAGGGGTTGGGTAATGGAAGCCGTTGAACAAACCACCAGCCGCGGCACAAAAATGCCTGCCTATCGGATTCGTTGGCGAGATAGTGAACGTCCTGAGATTGTGCTGCAACACATGTTGATTGCTGATCCCGATCCCACACCCCCACCTGAAGGTGTAAATCTGGTGCCTAAAGCCCCTAAGGTTTAAGCTGCATCCCCCTTTAGTTGGTAGATAAATAAGCCTAGATATTCTTTAATCACGAGGCTGCTTAGATATAGATCTTTTGCATCTGGAATTAGTTTTTCTAAGCTGCTTGCTAATGATAATGAGCCTCTATTTTGCCTGCTCGGCAGTTGATAATCGCAGCTAACAGGAATTACCTCAATGGCTTGTTGAACGCCTGAGTTTGTTGATACATGCTTATTAAAGCTTGCAAGTGCCCTGGGCATATGAATGGCGCTGGTTACTAATAGTATGCGTTGCCAACCTTTTTGCTTGCTAAGTTTGGCTATGGCTTTTGCTTCTTCCGCCGTGGTGCGGGAATTAGGATTGGTCAAAATGTTCTTGGCGGGAATTCCCAGCTCAATTGCTAAATTGCGAGCAGATAGGGCTTCTGGTAAGGCGGGATCATTGCTGTTAAAACTAACTTGAGCACCACTGGTAATTAACAAAGCGGCTTTATTTTGGCGAAATAAACGTAACCCGGTGAGAAGGCGGTCTCCAGCTTCTGATACCTCTACCGCAGCTCGAGGAGCTAAGGCTGGCTTTAATCCTCCGCCAAGTACCAAAATTGCATCAGCTTTTGGAATTGGATTTGGGGTTAGGGCAGCGCTGCGTTCTTCTAAGCTCCAAACCAATTGATCACTAACGATTGGCATTGCTGGCAGGGTAATTATTACCAGAGCGCCACAAGCACACCAGGGCGACCAGCGGCGACGGTTATTTAAAATGGCAATTGTTTGAAGCATTATGGCCATACCTAAGGGGTAGAGCAATAAGGGCAGCAATTTAGTTAATAAAAATCCCATTATCGTTGCTTACGTTTTAAATCTTCTAAGGCTTGATCTGTTTCAAATTTTTCCCAGGCTGTTTCTATATCTTGTTTGTATTTTGGTTTGTTGTTGTTTGGGTTTGGAATTTGTTCTAATTCTTGGCGCAGTTTTTGATCTTCAACACCGAGTTCTGCTAGGGCCTGCCAGCAATCCCTGCCCTTGCCCATCAATTGGCCTAGGTGGTCTTGGGCCTGGGCTGCTAAATCCGTGGCATTTGCTTTGTGTGCCCGTTCCACCCTTTGGCGCCATTGCTTAATTTCAGCGCTAAGTTTGCATAATTTGCTTCTTAATTGGTCGGCTTGTTCGTTAATTGTTTGCAAACGAAGTTGTAAGCGTTTCTGTTTTTGATTCGCTTCTTCTTTTTCAAGTAATTCCTTTTGGCTTGGGTGATCATCTAGAAACCGATCAAACTGGCGTTCCAGTTCTTGCTCAATTTCCTGCCACCAATTGTTAGTTGATTGCATCCGGCGCCCGGGTAATTACTGGAGCTTCAATCTCCTCTTCTAGGGCACTGATCGCCCCATCCCGCGAGCGCAGTAACAATTGGGTGAGCCTTGCTACGGCACCCTCGCCCATGTCTTCTGTGCCAATGGCATCAAAGGCGCGCCGATAGGTGGCTTCTAATTCTTCAATCAATGATTCCCGCACCCTGCGCACTAAGGCACGCTGTTCTTCCCTTCCCATGGCATTTAGTTTGAGTGCTGCTTGGCAGTCTGCCCGGCAACGGTCCCTTTTCCCTCAGCCGAGTAGGTGCAGGCTGTAGCCATCCGTGGCATCACAGCAGCGCTCAAGCCCTTGCCAGCCGGCCCTTGCCGCTAGATTTTGGAATGCTTCAGGCGAATACTTGTAGCTGTATTCAGTAATTAATTGCTCACCTGCTGCAAAAAATATCTCTTCACCTAAGAGCAGCATCCGTTGAGGTTCCCTGCTCACGAGGGCCATGGCAATCCTCTGCTCTTTTTCCTGCCACTGGGCCAGATAACTAAAGCCAGCTGGATCCAATTCTGCCTTTAAATCCCGCTGCAGGCGCAATAGCAAATTGCTAGCAAAAGCGGCTGAAACCCCCGCTGCATCGTTATAGGCCGCTTCCAGCAGGGCGCGCTGCTTGGGTTGATCGATGCCAATTAATAGCAAGCCCTTAGGCCCTAGTAGTTGCTTTAGCTGGCGAAGAAAACCTATCGCTTCGTCTGGTTCAAAATTACCCAGGGAACTACCGGGGAAAAAGCCAAGCCTGGGCCTTGAGAATAAATCTGATAAATGCAATTGCTTTTCATCTAAATCACTTTTATCTAAATCACTCACATTTAAATTAGCTAAATCAAAGGAGCCGCTGAAATCAGCGCAAATTCCCAGCATCGGCACATGGGGATAGCAGGCCTGGAGACGGGCACCTGCTGTTCGCAAATGATTGGCATTTATGTCGATGGCTAGGTAGGCAGGATCCGCCAAAACATCAAGCAATGGCCCAACCTTTTCGGCGCTGCCCGCACCAAATTCCAACACCAAGCCACCTGCGGGTAAGTATCTACACAGCTTGGCTGCATGCTTGTGCAACAGCTCGAGTTCGGTGCTGGTGAGGGTGTATTCAGGCTGTAAACAAATCTGATCAAATAGGGCGGAACCCTCGCTGTTGTAGAGCAACCAGGCGGGCAATTGTTTAGGGCAACGGGCCAAGCCAGCCAGCACCACCGCCGCCAGATCAGCCGGGCTGGGGTGTAAATCAATCAGTGGAAAGCCTGTGTAATTAGCCATCCCATGCCAGGCGCAGGCCAGCAGCTTGCCAGCGACAGGCGGGGGCAAAGAAATTGCGATAGGTGCGGCGGCTATGACCCCTGGGCGTGAGAAAACTGCTGCCCCGCAACACCATTTGGGAACTCATGAATTTGCCGTTGTATTCACCAATTGCGCCCATGGCTGGCTTGTAGCCGGGGTAGGGCCCATAGGCGGAATTGGTCCATTGCCATAAACAGCCAAAGGCTTGGGGTAGATCCGGTTGTTGCTGCACGGCCACTTCCCATTCCATTTCCGTTGGTAGGCGCGCGCCAGCCCAGCGGGCATAGGCATCAGCCTCAAACCAGCTGATGTGTTGCACTGGCGCCGTTGGTTGCCTTGGCTGCAGGCCCCTGAGGCTGAATTCCATCCGATCAGCCCGCCAATAGCGCGGTGCTTGCCATTGCCTTTGCTGCCTAATTGCCCAGCCTTCTGCCATCCAAAGGAGTGGATTGTTGTAGCCGCCATCAAGCTGAAAGGCTTCAAACTCAGCATTGCTAACAAGACCTTTGCTAAGCCGCCATGGCTCTAACCACACCCGATGTTGGGGCGCTTCGTTATCAAAGTGAAAGCCTTGGCTTAGCGGGTTATGGCCGATTGCTGCTAGGCCACCTTCAAAACTAAAGCAACCAGTTTGGCTTGGTTCGCAGGGAGCCGTTGGTGCATCGCTGGCATAAACCGGATCCAGGGGATTGCGGCTGAAGCCATCCAGCAGATCCATCAGCAGTAATTCCTGGTGTTGCTGCTCATGCTCGATTCCGAGCTGAATCAGATCGGTAATTGGCTTTGCTGGAGCCTCCGTGAGCCAGAGCTGCAGGGCCCCATCAACACGCTGGCGCCATGCCAACAGCTCCCGCATCGGCGGCCGGCTCAGCAAACCCCTTTGCGGCCTGGGGTGGCGAGGCCCAGCACTTTCGTAGTAGCTGTTAAACAGCACCAACCACGGCTCCGGTGGCCCCTGCCAGCCAGGCCGATGGGGCTTGAGCAGAAATGTTTCAAAAAACCAGGTGGTGTGCGCTAGGTGCCATTTAGGTGGACTGGCATCGGCCATGCCCTGCAGCAGTAAATCCTCTGGCTCCAGGGGGGTAATTAGGGCCTCACTGGCTGCCCGCACAAGGTGCAGCTGCTCCCCGAGGGGAGTTTGAACTGCGGTAGGTGAACAGCTGATCATCCCTCGACGGGGCGGTGGCGGGACCTTAGCCTGCGGCGTAGGAATCGGCATTGGTATGGGCATCACCAGGGGGTTTGTGGGGGCCGTGGGCCATACACCCCTGATCCGTTTAGAGCATTTCAGTGCCGTGAGCGGATGTGAAATCCTTGGCAAGGCGGAATTTATGAACCCTGGTGGTTCGGTAAAAGACAGAGCTGCATTAGGAATTTTGCAGGCAGCAGAGGCGGCGGGGGAGTTGCAAAAAGGTGGCACCGTTGTGGAGGGCACCGCCGGTAATACCGGCATTGGCCTCGCCCATCTCTGCAATGCCCGCGGCTATCGCTGCGTGATTGTGATTCCTGAAACGCAATCGGCTGAAAAAATTGGCCTGCTGCGCAGCCTTGGCGCTGAGGTGCGCACCGTGCCAGCGGTGCCCTACCGCGATCCAAATAATTATGTGCGGCTTTCGGGGCGGATTGCAGCAGAAATCCCTGGGGCAATCTGGGCCAATCAATTTGATAATCAGGCAAACCGCCAAGCCCATTACAGCGGCACAGGCCCTGAAATTTGGGAACAATGCGCCGGCAAGTTGGATGCCTGGGTGGCGGCTACCGGCACCGGTGGCACCTATGCCGGTGTGGCCCTCTACCTAAAAGAGTGCGATAAAAATGTTCGCTGTGTGCTGGCCGATCCCCATGGCAGCGCCCTGCACAGTTGGGCAACTACCGGAAATCTCACAATGGAGGGTAGTTCGATCACTGAAGGCATAGGAAATAGTCGGATTACGGCAAATATGGAAGCGGTGCCAATCGACGACGCGGTGCGTGTTGATGATCAAACCGCCCTACAGGTGCTCTACGAATTGCTCTGGTTTGAGGGTTTATTCATGGGTGGTTCCGTGGGCATCAATGTGGCAGCTGCCATGGAAACCGCCCGCCGATTAGGCCCCGGCCATCGCATCGTTACGGTGCTTTGTGATGGTGGTGATCGCTACCGGTCGCGGCTCTGGGAGCGAGAATGGTTGGCAAGCCGTGGCTTGCGGCAGCCTGAACGGCCAGGCCTGCCTAATCTCGCGTGATTCCTTTGCAATTTGGTTCTGGCTGTGGCATCCCCCGCTAATGCCGCTATGGGAGATCTGCTTGCTGGGCGCTATCGCCTCGAGCAGTTGCTTAGTGAATCCCCCGGGGTGCAGCTTTGGCGCGGCAGCGACACTTTGGCGGGCGGGTTAGCCGTAGCAATCCGCGGCTGGGGCGATTTAAACGAACAGAAATTGCTTTTATTGCGCCAGCGCTTGGAGCGCTTGCAAGGGGTTTTGCACCCCCAGGTGCCTCGCTTGGGGGCTTTGATCCCAGCTGAAGCAGGTTTATGGCAGGTGCGGGAATGGGTGAACGGTCGCACCTATCGAGAGCTGTTGCGCAGCCGCCAGGAACGCCAATTGGTATTTGGAGCTGGGGAGGTGCTTCTGCTCCTTAGGCAACTTTTGCCTGCTCTAGCTGCCTTACATGGGCAGGATTTAATCCACGGCGACCTAACCCCAGCCAATTTGTTGCGTCGTGATAACGATGGTTTGCCTGTATTGATCGACTTTGGCCTGCAGGGGGCCCCTGGCGAGGAACCACTACTAAGTGCAACCCCCGGTTACGCGCCCGTTGCCCAGGCAAAGCAGCCCCCGGCCCCCTGGATGGACCTGCACAGCATGGCTGTTACAGCGATGGTGTTGCTGAGCGGAGAAGAACCAGCTGGCTTGCTGGATCCGCAAACGATGGAATGGCGTTGGCCCGATGGTTTGGAGCTCGATCCCCTCTTTCGCCTGTTGCTAGAGCGAATGCTTAGCGTTGATCCGGAGCGGCGTTTTGCTTCTGCTGCTCAATTGCTGGAACCGTTGGCAGCCCTACCGGTGCCCGATAGCACCGGGCCCGTTGGCAGGAGCGATCGCACCGCGGTATTGGTGCCAATCAAAGCTGAAATCAAATCTGAGAATCAATCCGAACCAAAATCTCAACCCGAACCAAAATCCCAATCGGAACCGCAGCTGCCCAAACCTGCCGTTAGCAGCGCTGCCCCTAAAACCCTGCGTTTGCAAAATAAACAGCAGCGCCAGCTGGAGCGGGAACAGGCGGCGGAAGGTCGTTTCTGGCCGGTGGTGTTGGCTTTGGTGATCACTGCCCTGGTGGGTTCAGCCCTGGGTTGGTTGCTTTTAGGGCGCACCCGCCCAGGGCTAACACCAGTGCAAAATTTGCCCGGTTCGGTGAGTTTGCCGCCAGCTGAAGTTGATCAACGCCAGCAATTGCTCAATCGCTTGAAGGCTTTGCAGGTGGATCGCGATTGGTTCTTGAAATTGGTAGATCAGGGCCTGGCGGTGCAATTTCCAGAAAGGGGGGGCAAACCCCCCAGTGATTCCTTAGAAGATGCACCCCTACGCAAGATTTGGAATGATCTGGCTCAAGATTGGTTAGTGCGGGTAGAACAATTGCCCGTGGTGTTGCGCTCAAGGTTGGGTAGTTTTAAAGCTGGCGATTGGCAGGCCCGCCAGGCCAACCTCACCGCCCAAGGCCTTAGCCCCCAGGTGCTGCAGCAATTGGTGAGCAGCAGCGCCCAGAATTTATTGCCGGGTCGCAATCCCGAAACGATGCCGGATGAACCCTTCCGCCAGCTTTGGTATGCCGCTGCCCTGCGCAGCTTGGAAGGTTTGAAAGTGGAACAGTTGGAGCCAACCCCTAATTTGGCCCGCTCGCTTTCCGCTGTAGTGGATGGCCAGGGGGCCCGATTGTTCGCTGTGAAAATTCAGCCTGGTTACAAGTTGGTTTTAGGGATTAATGGAACCAATTTGATGCAGATGACAGTTTTTGGTGCCGGTGGTGAAGTGCTTGATCCCCGCGGCCCGCTGCGGGTGGTAACCCTGCCAAAGGTGAATGGATCTTTGGTGCAGGTATTAGTGCGAAACGATGGATTAGCGGCAGGCATGATCAGCCTTTCCGTGCGTGTTGACCCTCCTTTGCCAAGCGCACCTGCCAATATCCAAATACCAATGCCGGCACCAAATCCGATTCCGCAGCCCCTAAATCCGCCGCCGCCAGCGCCACCTAATCCAACGGTGCAGGAAAGTTCAGAGCCGCTTCAACGCTGAACGCAAATCTTTTTCATCCTGTTTACGCCTTTCTTCTTGGCGTTTATCATGCAGTTTGCGACCTTTAGCAAGGCCGATAACCAGCTTTATCCATGAACCTTTGAGTTGAATATTTAGCGGTATTAGAGTTAAACCTTGTTGATCTAAATTGCCCCGCAAGCGATTTATTTCCTTGCGATGGGCCAGTAGGGTGCGCACCCTCAAAGGTTCGTGATTATAAAACTTACTGGCCTGTTCATGGCCGGCAATATGTACATTATGAAGCTGCAATTCACCATTGCGAATTAAACAGAAACCATCGCGCAAATTTGCTTTGCCGGCTCTGATTGCTTTTACTTCCGTACCCAATAGTTCGATGCCGGTTTCAAGGGTTTCAAGGATTTCATAGTTGTGGCGCGCCAAGCGGTTATCGGCCAGTAGCCGCTGGGCTTCTAGCCGCTTTTTGGCTGCTGCTGTTGCGCCTTTGCCCTTCCCTGCCACGCTCTGAGCCCACTAAATGCATTCCCCAACACCATGGTGACCCATGGTTTGCCTGGGTAGCCTCAAGCCATGGCGATTCAGTCTTCCAGCGGCAACAGCCCCAAAAAAGAAACGCCGCGGCTGGTGGCAGCGGAAGCCAGTGGGGTTGAGCGCGATGGTGGCCGCGATGAGGGTTTAAGGCCTAAGCGCCTGTGCGACTACGTGGGCCAGCCGGAACTAAAGCAGGTATTAGCCATTGCCTTGGAGGCCACCCGCCAGCGCCAGGAAGCCCTCGACCATGTGCTGCTCTACGGACCGCCGGGTTTAGGTAAAACCACCATGGCCTTGGTTCTAGCCGAGGAACTGGGGGTGCGTTGTCGTATCACCAGTGCCCCTGCTTTGGAGCGCCCGCGCGACATCGTTGGTTTATTAATGAATTTGCAACCGCGGGAATTGCTTTTTATTGATGAAATTCACCGTTTAAATCGTGTTGCTGAGGAGTTGTTGTATCCGGCGATGGAGGATTTTCGCCTGGATCTAACCGTTGGCGCTGGAGCTGGTGCCCGCACCCGCAGCCTTGAGTTACCTGTTTTTACCTTGGTTGGTGCCACCACAAAAGCGGGTTCCTTGAGTTCCCCCTTGCGCGATCGCTTTGGTTTGATCCAACGGCTTGAGTTCTACAACTGCAGCGACCTTGAGGCGATTGTGGTGCGGGCAGCGGGATTATTGAAAGTTGAATTAATGCAGGAGGCAGCTGCTGAAATTGCCCGTCGCTGCCGCGGCACCCCCCGCATTGCCAACCGCCTGTTGCGGCGGGTGCGGGATTTTGCCAGCGTGAAGGGCCATGGGCCCGTAACAGCAGCGGTGGTGGAGGAAGCATTGGCCATGCATCGGGTGGATGCCCTGGGGTTAGATGCCTCCGATCGGCGCTTGTTGGAATTGCTGCTGGGTAGTTACGCCGGTGGCCCCGCTGGCCTCGATACCCTGGCGGCAGCCCTAGGGGAAGACCCAGACACCCTGGAGGGGGTTGTGGAACCATTCTTGTTGCAACTTGGTTTCCTGCAGCGCACCCCCAGGGGGAGGGTTGTTACGGAAGCGGGCCGCCGCCATCTGGAGGCAGCTTGATGCGGCGCTATCTAAGGCTTTGTTTAATTTGCTGCCTGTTGCTTGTTGGGTTTGCTTATTTGCCTAGCCCCGTTGCTGCTGCCCCAGCGTCCAGCGCTCAGCAGTTCGACCAGGCCTTAAGGGCCAGTAGGGATGGAAGTTTTACTGAAGCCCTTGAGCTGTGGAATGCGGTTATTGAACGCTCCCCTCAAGATGGCGCTGCCTGGAGCAATCGCGGCAATGTGCGCTTAGCCCTGGGTGATCCCGAAGGGGCTATCGCCGACCAAAGCAAAGCCATGCAGCTGGCACCGGAGGTGGCTGATGCCCATCTAAACCGCGGCACTGCCGAGGAATACTTAGGCCAGTGGCAGGCGGCCGCCGCCGATTACCAATGGATTTTGCAGCGGGATCCCAATAACGCCGCAGCCCACTACAACTTGGGCAATGTGGAAGGCAGCCTTGCCGATTGGCAGGCGGCAAGGCAATCGTTTCTGCTCGCGGCAGAGGTGAAACCAGGCATGGCGATGGCCCGCTCCAGCGCAGCCCTTGCTGCTTTTCAACTGGGTGAGCTTGCCGAAGCTGAATTGGAATTGCGCAATTTGATTCGCCGTTATCCCCTATTTGCCGATGCCAGGGCAGCCCTCACGGCCCTGCTGTGGGAAAAGGGCAAAGCAGGAGAAGCTGAAAGCAACTGGGCAGCAGCTTCTGGCCTCGATAGCCGCTATCGCGATTTCAACTGGCTGCTAGAGGTGCGCCGCTGGCCGCCGCTGCCAGTGCTGGCATTGCAACGGTTTTTGCAATTGGATTCCGGTGGAGCACCAGCTGCATGAGTGGCAACAACTTGGCCCTAAGTAAAGAAGAGCTGGCGGCACTGCTTGATCTACGCCGCCACCTCCATGCCCATCCGGAATTGAGCGGCGCTGAACATCACACAGCTGCATTGGTGGCTGGGGAATTAAGGCGGCTCGGCTGGCGCGTGCAGGAGGGCGTTGGCCGCACTGGGGTGCTGGCTGAATTAGGGCCCAGCAGCGGCCGTGCCATTGGTTTAAGGGTTGATATGGATGCCCTGCCCATTGAGGAATGCACTGGGCTGGCCTATGCCTCCACCACCCCTGGCTTGATGCATGCCTGTGGCCACGACATTCATACCGCTGTGGGTTTAGGCGTGGCGATGCTGCTTGCCCCATTGGCAGGGCAACTAAGTGGAACGGTGCGTTTGTTATTTCAACCGGCGGAAGAAACAGCGGAGGGGGCCCGCTGGATGCTGGCGGCTGGGGCAATTGAAGGGTTGAGCGCCCTTTTGGGGCTACACGTATTCCCGAGCATTGCTGTGGGCAGCATTGGTGTGCGCCATGGGGCCCTCACGGCCGCGGCAGCTGAATTGGAATTGGAGGTGTTGGGGGAGGCGGGCCACGGCGCAAGGCCCCATCAATCGGTGGATGCGATTTGGATTGCAGCCCGGTTAGTTAGTGGATTGCAGGAGGCGATCAGCAGGCGTTTGGATGCGTTGCAACCGGTGGTGTTGAGTTTTGGCCGCATTGAAGGCGGCCGTGCCTTCAATGTGATCGCCGATCGAGTGCGCCTGCTAGGCACCCTGCGCTGCCTTGATTGTGAGCTCTATGAACAACTGCCCGCGTGGGTGGAGAGCACAGCCGCGGCGATCTGCGCGGCCTATGGAGGCCAACTGAAGATGCAGTGGAGAGGTATTGCGCCACCGGTTCAAAACGACCCACAGCTCACGCGTTTGTTGGAAACCATTGCGGTGGAGCAATTGGGCCGTGAACAAGTTTTGGAATTAGCCCAACCAAGCCTGGGCGCTGAAGATTTTGCCCACTACCTCAACCATCTACCCGGCTGCATGTTTCGGCTTGGCGTGGCGGGGCTTGATGGTTGCGCCCCTTTGCACCATGGTGGATTTAATCCGGATGAGGCTTGTATGCCCGTAGCCGTGAATTTATTGGCAACGGCCCTAAAGCGCTGGTTGGAGCAAAACAACACACCATGAATGCCCGTTTGCCGCTTGTGATTGCCACCCCACTGCTGATCCTGTTGGCAATTGCTGCCCTGATGGGTGGCGGCCAACGCCAGGGGGCAGAGCGGCTGCAGGCCCTCCCGGCTTTGGCCATTGGCGTTGGATTGCTGGTGGTAAACGCGGCTAGTTATGGTCGCAGGAGGCGCGGTTTGTTGCGCGCCGTGAAAGAAATTAAATCCGGCACCCCATGACCAGCCCCCTGCCTGAACCAGCTGCCATGGGCATTGAGGCCATCAGGGTTGCAATTGCCAGTGGCCACACCACCTCGCGCATGCGGGCGATCACGGCGCTGCAGCCTTACAACACCGAAACCTGTGTGCCGCTGCTGCTGGAATGCTTAAACGACCAAGCATTTTTGGTGCGTTCCTTGGCTTGTATGGGCTTGGGATACAAACCAAATGAACAGGGCCGCCTTGCCCTTTTAAGGGTGTTGCAATTTGAGGGGGATCCAAATGTGAGGGCAGAAGCGGCTAATGCATTGGCCCGCCATGGCCCGGAGCTGGCGCTAAAGCCATTGCTAGAGCTATATGAGAAGGATTCCCATTGGCTGGTGCGCAGCAGCATCTTGGCTGCCCTGGCGGATGAAAAAGGTGTACCGGCTGAGGTGTTGCTGGAATTAGCAGAAAAAGCCATGGCTGATGCTGATCCCACCCTGCAGGAATCGGGTAAGCAATTGCGTTTGAAATTGCAACGCGAGCGCTTTGAACGCTTGCTAGGTTGATTGGGTCACTAGGGGTGCCGTCGCCGAAATGCCGGTGAAGGCTGAGATCACACCCTCCGAACCTGATCCGGTTAATGCCGGCGCAGGGAAGTGCAGGAAGTGCGGCGCTACCCCTCTCCGTTGAGGAAAATTGCGATGCGTAGTGCCTGGATTGAAAAGCGCCGTGGCGCCGCCGGTTTTTCTGGCAACTATTCCCAAATGCATTACGCCAGGCGGGGAGAAATCACCGAGGAAATGGCATTTGTTGCTAAAAGGGAAAATCTGCCTGAATCATTGATTTTAGAAGAGGTGGCCCGGGGAAGAATGATCATCCCCGCCAATATCAACCACCCAAACCTTGAACCGATGGCAATCGGTATTGCTAGCAAGTGCAAGGTAAATGCAAATATCGGCGCATCACCAAACGCTTCCGATATGGAAGAAGAGGTGGCTAAATTACATCTAGCAGTTAAATACGGCGCCGATACGGTGATGGATCTATCCACCGGCGGCGTTAATCTTGATGAGGTGCGCACAGCTATTATCAATGCTTCATCGGTGCCGATCGGCACGGTGCCCGTATATCAAGCTCTTGAAAGTGTGCATGGATCAATTGAGAAGTTATCAGCAGATGATTTTTTACATATTATCGAAAAGCATTGCCAGCAGGGCGTTGATTATCAAACCATTCATGCTGGTTTGTTGATTGAACATCTACCTAAGGTAAAGGGACGGATCACCGGAATAGTTAGCCGTGGCGGTGGAATTTTGGCCCAGTGGATGCTCTATCACCACAAGCAAAATCCACTATTTACCCATTTTGATGATATCTGCGAAATTTTTAAACGCTACGACTGTACTTTTTCCCTTGGTGATTCCCTAAGGCCCGGCTGTCAACACGATGCCTCCGATGAGGCGCAACTGGCTGAATTAAAAACCCTGGGTGAACTCACCCGTAGGGCTTGGAAACACGATATTCAGGTGATGGTGGAAGGCCCAGGCCACGTGCCGATGGATCAAATTGAATTCAATGTAAAAAAACAAATGGAAGAGTGTTCAGAGGCACCTTTCTATGTGTTGGGCCCACTTGTAACTGATATCGCCCCTGGTTACGACCACATCACCAGTGCCATTGGTGCTGCCCTTGCCGGCTGGCATGGCACGGCGATGCTTTGTTATGTAACACCTAAGGAGCATTTGGGTTTACCCAATGCCAATGATGTGCGCGAAGGTTTAATCGCCTACAAGATTGCAGCCCACGCCGCTGATATCGCCCGCCACCGCCCTGGCGCCCGCGACCGCGATGATGAACTAAGCCGAGCCCGTTATGCCTTTGATTGGAACAAGCAATTTGATCTATCGCTTGATCCAGAACGGGCCCGTGAATACCATGATGAAACCCTGCCCGCCGATATCTATAAGCAAGCAGAGTTTTGCTCCATGTGCGGGCCCAAGCACTGCCCGATGCAAACCAAGATCACCGATGAGGATTTAGCAGGATTAGAAGATGTGTTAAAAGCCCAAGAACTTACTAAGCAATCGGTAGTTGCGACAGCCAAATAAGTAGTTTTAAGTAGTATTTTAGGCAAAAGAAAAGCCCCGCTTTTGCGGGGCTTTTTTATGTTGCAGTTGCTTGATTGAATCAGCCCAACAACGCCTTTGATTTAGCAACAACGTTTTCTACGGTGAAGCCAAACTCCTTCATGCAGGTGCCGCCGGGGGCAGAGGCACCAAAGCGATTCATGGTAACGCTATCGCCATCGAGGCCGATGAACTTATGCCAGCCGAAGGATTCAGCGGCTTCCACCACAATCCGCTTGCGAATTGCATTGGGCAGCACTTCCTCTTGGTAAGCAGCACTCTGCTCAAGGAACAATTCAACGCAGGGCATGCTCACTACCCGCACCTTGCGGCCATCAGCTGTTAGTTGTTTAGCGGCTTGCACACAGAGATCAAGTTCGGTGCCAGTGCCGATCAAGATCAGTTCAGGGCTACCACTGCAATCCTCAAGGATGTAGCCACCAAGGGCAACTTTATCGATGGCTGAATTGGCCTGGTTTGCCATTGCCTGACGGCTTAGGGCAAGTACGGAAGGGCGATGGCGATTGTTGATCGCAACCTTGTAGGCACCACTGGTTTCATTGCCATCACCAGGGCGGAATACCAGCATGTTTGGTATTGCCCTCAGGGATGGAATTGTTTCCACTGGTTGGTGGGTGGGGCCATCTTCACCAACGCCAATTGAATCGTGGGTAAGCACATAGATCACCCCTAATTCACTCAAGGCGCTGAGGCGCATGGAGCCGCGCATGTAGTCGGCAAATACCAGGAAAGTGCCGCCGTAGGGCACAAGGCCACTGCCGTGATATGCGAGGCCATTGAGGATGGCTGCCATCGCATGTTCCCGCACACCGAAGTGCAGATAGCGATTGGCTTCCGCACCTTTTTGGAAACTCTTTTCACCTTTAATATCAGTGAGGTTTGAGTGGGTTAGGTCGGCGGAACCACCAATCAGTTCAGGCAGATGGGGGGCAATTGCATTGAGGCAATTTTGTGAATATTGACGGGTAGCTAAGCCTTTATCTTCTGGGCTAAAAGTTGGCAGGCAGGCTTCCCAACCCTCAGGCAATTCACCGCGCAGCATCCGCTCAAATAGGGCTGCTTCAGTGGCGTAATTGTTGCGATAGCTGGCCAGGGTTGCATTCCAGGCCTCTTCAGCTGCGGCACCGCGATCGATTGCTTGGCGCCAGTGGTCGTAAGACTCCTGGGGAATTTCAAAGGGTCCGTATTCCCAACCCAAGGCTTCCCGGGTGAGGTTTGCTTCCTCTTCGCCAAGGGGGGCACCGTGCACACCAGCGGTGTTGCTCTTATTGGGGGAGCCGTAGCCAATGGTGGTGGTTACTTTGATCAATGAAGGGCGATCGGTAACAGCTTTTGCTGCTTCGATGGCCTTTTGAATTCCATCAACATCGGTGTTGCCATCGGCCACATGTTGCACATGCCAGCCATAGGCCTCATAGCGCTTCATCACATCTTCTGTGAATGAAACTTCGGTGTTGCCGTCGATGGTGATGTGGTTGTCGTCGTAGAGGGCAATTAATTTGCCCAGCTTCAGGTGGCCGGCCAGGGAGCAAGCTTCGGAGGAAATACCCTCTTGATTACAACCATCACCCATGATCACGTAGGTGTAGTGATCAACCAAGTTGCAATCGGGCCGATTGAATTTTGCGGCCAGGTGAGCTTCAGCAATCGCCAAACCAACGGCATTGGCAATACCAGCGCCAAGGGGTCCGGTGGTTACTTCAACACCGGCGGTTTCAAATGTTTCGGGGTGGCCGGGGGTGCGGGAGCCCCACTGGCGGAATTGTTTGATGTCTTCAATCGTTACCGAGTCGTAACCGCTTAGGTGCAGCAGCGCATAAAGCAACATGCAGCCATGGCCGGCGGAAAGCACAAAACGGTCGCGATTAAACCACTTGGGATTTTTGGGGTTGTGGCTTAATACCCGATCCCAAAGGGCGTAGGCCATGGGGGCGCAACCCATCGGCAGGCCGGGGTGGCCACTTTTGGATTTATTAACGCCATCAACCGCAAGGAAGCGGATGCTGTTAACGCAAAGGGTGTTTAGCGATGCTGAGGCGGCGGCCATGGGGTTTTAGGAGGGGGCTGAGGGGGAGCCCGTCACGCAAAGCGACGGAAAGCTAGGCAGACGTTATGGCCGCCGAATCCAAATGAATTGGAGAGGGCCGTGTTGATTATCTGCTCTCGGGCCTGGTTGGGTACGACATCCAGATCACAGGCGGGATCCGGATTTTGATAGTTGATCGTGGGAGGCACCACCCCATGGCCGATCGCTAGCACTGCAGCAACAGCTTCAATGCCACCACTGCCACCGAGCAGATGGCCGGTCATGGATTTAGTGGAGCTCACGGGAATTTGCCGGGCCCTAGGGCCAAGGGCGGTTTTGATTGCCGCCGTTTCATTGCTGTCGTTGGCGGGGGTGCTGGTGCCATGGGCATTCACGTAATCCACCTGCTCGGCTTCCAGTTGGGCATCCAGCAAAGCAAGGGCCATGGCCCTTGCACCGCCAGCACCGCCAGGGGTTGGTGAGGTGATGTGGTGGGCATCACAGGTGCTGCCGTAGCCAACCACTTCAGCCAGGATCGCTGCCCCCCGGGCCTGGGCATAGCTGAGGCTTTCTAAAATCAATACTCCTGAGCCTTCGCCGATCACAAAACCATCCCTTTCGGCATCAAAGGGACGGCTGGCGCTGGCGGGGTCGTTGTTGCGAAAGGAAAGGGCCTTGGCACTGGCAAAACCTGCCACCCCAAGGGGGGTGATGGCGGATTCAGCGCCGCCGCACACCATCGCATCGGCATGGCCGTTTTGGATGAGGCGAAAGGCATCACCAATGGCATTTGAGCCAGCGGCGCAGGCCGTGGCAACAGCCGAGCTGGGGCCTTGGGCGCCGAGGGCAATCGCCACCAGGCCAGTGGCCATGTTGGGGATCATCATCGGCACGGTGAAAGGGCTCACCCGGCTAGGACCCTTGTCTTTAAGCACATGGGCCTGGCTTTCCATCATCAATAAACCCCCCACCCCAGAGCCGATGATCACACCGATCCGCTGGCGGTTGGCATCACTGATCAGCAAACCGCTCTGGGCCAAGGCCTCCTTGGCTGCAACCACGCCGAATTGGCAAAAGCGATCCCAACGTTTTGCCTCTTTGGGGTCGATCAAACCGGTGGGATCAAATGCCTTCACCTCCGCCGCAAAGCGACAGGCATGGGCACTGGCGTCAAACAGGGTGATCGGTGCCACCCCATTTGCGCCTTGGCACAGGCCAGCCCAGTAGGCAGAAGTGGTGTTGCCAATGGGTGTAACGGAGCCAAGACCCGTTATCACCACCCGGCGGGAGGTTTCAACCATCGCGATGCCTCAGCGGGATCAGGCTTGTTTTTCAGTGATGTATTTCACGGCGTCACCAACGGTGGTGATGCCTTCAGCTGCTTCGTCGGGGATTTCGATATCGAAAGCCTCCTCAAGGGCCATCACCAATTCAACGGTGTCGAGGGAATCAGCCCCCAAGTCGTTTTGGAAGTTTGATTCAGGCTTCACTTCTGCGGCATCGACGCTGAGTTGCTCAGCAACGATCGAACGCACCTTTTCGAGAATTTCCTGGGACATGGGCCGCGGCAGCTTGGCGGGGGGCATCCTACGGGCCCGCCAAGCAGAGCATTAACAAGGGTGACGGGGATGGCCCTTTTAGGTGCGATCGGGCGATGCGCAAGTAGTTTGAGAAAACGGTTTGCTATCGGCCCGGGCATGTCCCATTCCGTCAAGATCTACGACACATGCATTGGTTGCACCCAGTGCGTGCGCGCCTGTCCCCTCGATGTGCTCGAAATGGTGCCCTGGGATGGCTGTAAGGCTGCCCAGATCGCCTCATCCCCCCGCACTGAGGATTGTGTTGGTTGCAAGCGTTGCGAAACGGCTTGTCCCACCGATTTCATCAGCATCCGTGTTTATCTCGGTGATGAAACCACCCGTTCCATGGGCTTGGCCTACTAAACGGGATTTTTTCCTCACTAAAACTGCATGTGCGGCATCGTTGCGGTAATTGGCACTCGGGATGCCGCGCCACTCTTGCTGGATGGCTTAAGGCAGCTTGAATATCGCGGCTACGACTCCGCTGGGATTGCCACGGTGCAAGCAGGCGAGCTCAATTGCCTTAAGGCGGAAGGAAAATTAATAAATCTCACCGCCTTGGTGGAAGAGCGCGGTGCCGTTGGCCATTGCGGCATCGGCCACACCCGCTGGGCCACCCATGGCAAACCCGAGCAGCGCAATGCCCACCCTCACCTAGATGGCAACGGCAGGGTGGCGGTGGTGCAAAACGGCATCATCGAAAACCATCGCTTGCTGCGGGATCAGCTGCAGGCGGAGGGGGTGGTGTTCCTATCGGACACCGACACGGAGGTGATTCCCCACCTGATTGCTAAACAATTGCAGCAACTGCAGCAGTTGGGTGCTGCTGCTAGCGGTGCCACGCTTCTTCTGGCTGTGCAGCGCACCCTGCCAATGCTGGAGGGGGCCTACGCCCTGGCTGTGGTGTGGGCCGATTGCCCTGATGCCCTTGTGGTGGCGCGCCGCCAGGCGCCATTGCTTATTGGTTTAGGGGAAGGGGAATTTCTTTGCGCCAGTGATACCCCTGCCTTAGCTGGAATTACCCGCACAATCTTGCCCCTTGAGGATGGGGAGGTGGCCCTCTTGGGCCCCTTGGGTATTGAGCTGTATAACGGCGCCGGCGAACGCCAACAGCGGCCCCCCACCCAGTTGCGCGGCAGCGATCACGTGGCTGATAAGCGCAGCTTCCGCCATTTCATGCTCAAGGAAATCCATGAGCAACCGGAAACGGCAGCTCGATGGTTGGCCTGTCACTTCCCGGAGGGGGGTGTGGATGATCCCTTGGTGGCACTGCCCCTTGAGGTTTCTTTATTGGAGGATTTGCAGCGGATTCAAGTGTTGGCCTGCGGCACCAGCCGCCATGCCGCCCTGGTGGGTGCCTATCTCCTGGAGCAACTGGCGGGGGTACCCACCAGCGTTTATTACGCCAGTGAATTTCGCTATGCGCCGCCGCCCCTTGGGCCCAATACCCTCACGATTGGTGTTACGCAATCGGGTGAAACTGCCGACACCCTTGCGGCCCTTGCCATGGAGCAACAACGGCGGGCCGGCCATAGCGATCCTGCCTATGGAGCCCGCCTGCTGGGCATCACAAATCGCGCTGAAAGTTCTTTAGGGCGCTTGGTGCCCCATCTGATCGATATCCAAGCCGGCGTTGAGGTGGGAGTGGCAGCCACCAAAACATTTATGGGCCAGTTATTGGCCTTCTATGGGTTAGCGATTCGCTTAGCTGAATTGCGCGGCAGCCGCAGCCGCCAGGAATTGCACCAATTGGTGGCTGAATTGCGAGCTTTGCCCGCTCAATTGCAAACACTGATCGATCGTTTGGATCTGCGCTGCGCTGAACTTGCCCATTCCTTTGCTGATACCCAGGATGTGATTTATTTAGGCCGTGGTATCAACTATCCAATCGCCCTTGAGGGGGCGCTTAAGTTAAAAGAAATTAGTTATATCCATGCCGAGGGTTATCCAGCTGGCGAGATGAAACACGGGCCAATTGCGTTGCTTGATGCCCGCGTTCCAGTGGTTAGTGTGGCGGTGCCAGGCACGGTTTTCGATAAGGTATTAAGTAATGCCCAGGAGGCAAAAGCTAGGGACGCCCGCTTGATTGGTGTTGCCCCTGAAGGGCCGGATACGGAATTATTTGATGTGTTGCTACCGGTGCCTGAAGTGAATGAATTGATATCACCTTTGCTCACCTTGATTCCAATGCAGTTATTGAGTTATCACATCGCTGCCCACCGGGGCCTGGATGTGGATCAACCGCGTAATTTAGCTAAATCTGTAACGGTGGAATAGGGCTTATTAGTAAAGCTTAGTTTTTGGATTCACTGCGGCCATAATTATCTTGAAAACGCACAATATCGTCTTCTCCAAGATAGGCGCCGCTTTGCACTTCGATCATTTCCAGGGGGATTTTACCGGGGTTGCTTAGGCGGTGCTGGGCGCCGAGGGGGATGTAGGTGCTTTGATTTTCGGCCAATAGCAATTCTTCTCCATCTTTTTCCACAATCGCTGTACCCCTCACCACGATCCAATGTTCAGCGCGATGGTGATGCATTTGTAGGGATAGGGAGGCGCCGGGTTTTACTTGAATTTTTTTCACCTGCCAGCGCTCTCCTTCGGTGATGCCGTCGTAATGGCCCCAGGGGCGATAGATGCGGCGATGGGCTTGGCCTTCAGGTGCATTGCGGGCCTGCAATTGATTAACAATTTTTTTCACTTCCTGGGCGCGATCGCGATGGGCCACAAGTACGGCATCGTCGGTTTCAACTACCACAAGGTTTTCAATACCTAAGCCCACCAGCAGGCGATGTTCACTACGCAAGTAGCAATTACGTGAGCCTTCATTTATCACTTGACCGCGCAGCACATTGCCATCGGCATCTTGGTTTGCGGTTTCCCATAGGGCGCCCCAGCTGCCCACATCACTCCAGCCAGCCTGCAGCGGCAACACACTGCCAAGGCTGGTTTTTTCCATCACAGCCACATCGATGGCAAGGTTTGGGCAATTGGCAAATGATTCACGATCTAAACGCAAAAATTCCAAATCGGCGCTGTCGTTATTGAGGGCAGCGCGGCAATTATTTAATAGTTCTGGCACCAAACATTCCATTTCCGCTAGCACTGCACTGGCGCGGAATAAAAACATGCCACTGTTCCAAGTAAACCTGCCGCTGGCAAGAAATGTTTCGGCAGTTTGCACATCTGGTTTTTCAACAAAGCGGGCAATTGGCACCGGTGTTGTTGGATCTAGGCCCGCGGCGGCTTCGATATAGCCATAGCCCGTTTCCGGGGCGGTGGGCACGATGCCAAAGGTAACTAAACGGCCTGCTATTGCTGCATCACGGCCGGCATCTACGGCATCACGAAAAGTGCTTGGATCTTGAATTACATGGTCGGCAGCTAAAACCAACAGCAATGGATCTTCACCTTTGCTGGTGGCCTGCAGGGCTGCAATCGCCACTGCCGGAGCGGTATTCCTGCCCATGGGTTCAAGCAAAATACCGCTTGGCTCCACACCGATTTGACGCATCTGCTCCGCCACGATGAAGCGGTGATCCTCATTGCAGATCAACAGGGGTGGCTGCAATTGGCCAAGCCCCTGGAGCCTTTGTTGGGTTTGTTGCAACAGGGTGTGTTCACCCGCTAGGGCCCAATACTGTTTTGGGTAGCTGGCGCGGGATAGGGGCCAGAGGCGGGTGCCGGTGCCACCGCAAAGAATCACCGGCAGTAGGGGGAAATTGCTCATGGCCAGCATGCCGCGGGTTGGCGGCATCGTATCGGGGTACCTACGCTGAAGCTGCATCGCAGCTGCTACTGGTGGTTGAACCCGGAGTAACAGCGCAATTAAGCCCCCACCTTGATGGGCGCGGCCTTGCCCTAACGGCCAATGTGTTGAAGTCGCGCAGGTTGTCTGAGCGCTTGGGCGACCTGCCAGGGGCTTTGTATGTGCATGGCGGCATTGCCCCCACCTCTGTTTCGGTGTTGGCCTTTCGCCCATCCGGGGTAGAGCATCGCCAATACGTGGATATGGCGGAGCTGGAGCTATTGGTGGCTGAGGGTTGCCCCCTTTGGGTGCGGCTAAAGGGCCTTGCTGATCAGCAGTTGTTGCACCGGGTATTTGCCTGCCTTGAGGTGCCGGAGCCGATGCACCAACCCTTGATCGACACACCGCAGCGCACCCGCGTTGATGCCTTAGGTGGTGCGTTGCTGGTGGTGATGCATCGCTTGAGTGGCACCAGTGGTAACCGCTTGATTAGTGAACAGGTGGGATTGGTGCTGCTCGGCAAGGTGTTGCTTTCGGTGGAGGAGGTGCCCCGGCCGGTGGCTTTTCCTGAACTCACCCGTTGGCTAGATCAATTGCAACCGCCACCCACGGCTGGAGATATAGATGATATTTTGTTTTTTCTAATGGATGAAGTGTTGGATGAAGTGTTGCCACTACTGGAGCAACTTTCCGATGGTTTAGATGAATTAGAAGAAGCTTCAATCCGAAGGCCTAGCCCGCGGGTGTTGCGACAAGCCTATGAAATGCGGTCTACCCTGCGCCAAGTGCGGGGCATGATTTGGCCCCTACGCAGCCAGTTGATTGTGTTAATTAGGCAGAGTTATCGCGTGCTGGATAAAGGTGCCATCAAGGGTTTTAGGGAGGTTAGCAGCCATGTTGATGTGATATTTGAAACCGCTGAATTACTGCGCCATCAATGCGATGGTGTAACGGCAAGCTACATGGCAAGTATTAGCAATCGAATGAACCAAGTGATGAAAATGCTCACGATTATTTCAAGTATTTTTGTGCCGCTAACCTTTATTGCAGGTGTTTATGGAATGAATTTCAATCCTGATAAGTCCCCCTGGAATATGCCTGAACTCAATGCTTATTTTGGTTATCCAATTTGCCTTGCTTTTATGATTTTAGTTGCTGGCATTCAAATATTTATGCTCTGGCGCCGCGGTTGGTTTCAAGATTGGACAGGCACCCGCTAAGGATCCAGTAGCCCTTGGGGTGGGGTGAGCAGTAGCCAGCCAGCTGCCACATGCACCTCCGGCACGATTGGTTCCACAAATGGCACTAAACAATGGCGGCCATCGGCGCTTAGTTCAATTTCAAGCAAATCATTGCCGCCATGGTGCAAATCGATCACATGGCCAATGGCGGGCCCATCCACATCTAGCCGCACCTCTAAACCTTGAAGATCGAGCACATGGAATTCGCCTTCCTCTAATTCCGGCCGATCATTTGCATCAACCATTAATTCGTGATTCACAAGCGCTTCTGCAGCGCTGCGATCATTAATGCCTTTAAAACACACCACAAATAGGTCGCGGCCCGGCAGCTGCCGGCCGCTGATTAATTCCAAACTTTGCAATGAACCACCTGGCCGTTGCAGCCAGCGGGGGCCGGGTTCGATCAAACGGCTAGGGAAATCGGTGGCAGGCAATATGCGCACCTCACCCTTTAAACCTTGGGCTGCCACCACTTTGCCCACCACAAGATGGGGTTTAGCTAAGTTGGGATCCATTCCAGGCATGTGCGCGTTGTTCCCATGATCCTTCCCGGCAGCACCGTGCAGGTAGCAGATCCCAAATCCATCTACAACGGCTACCGCGGATTTGTGCAACGCATTAGTGGCAGTAATGCGGCGGTTTTATTTGAAGGGGGCAACTGGGACAAGCTGGTTACTATTTCGCTTAAAACCCTCACTGAAGTTGCGGTTTGAGCTTGGCTAGGGCTGCTTTTGCCGCCTGCTGTTCAGCTTCTCGGCGGGAGGCACCCCAACCACTGCCATAGGCTTTTTGCTTCAGTGATACCTGGCTAAAAAAGCGTTGGGGATTGCCGTGGCTGCGGTTGCGTTCTTCGCTTTGGTATTCGGGTAATTCAGCGAGGCTGGCTTGGCTCCATTCCTGCAGCGCTGATTTCCAGTTGTAGAGATGGGGATCGGCTTCTAATTCGCGGCAACTCAATTGCCAGTGGGGTTCCAGCCAAAGGCGTGCAGCATCTAAACCCCAACATTGATAAATGGCACCAACCAATGCTTCGCAGCATTCGGCGCGAATGGTGGCTTGGGCGGCGCTGTCGTTGGCGGCACTGGGCC
Organism: Synechococcus lacustris Maggiore-St4-Slac; assembly: GCF_024345595.1. NCBI lineage: Bacteria > Bacillati > Cyanobacteriota > Cyanophyceae > Synechococcales > Synechococcaceae > Synechococcus > Synechococcus lacustris. Next base: position 228,881 of record NZ_JAGQBK010000003.1, read on the forward strand.
CCTTTTGGATGAGCTGATCGAGTTGCAGTTGTTGGGCTAGTTCTGCCAGCCAGCGATCGCTCACCAGTTGGGCCCGCAGGCTGGAGCGTTCGCCCACTGCTAACTGGGGGTTGCGGTGTTCTAGGAATTCGGCGCAGGCCAGCCGCAGCACTGCATCACCGAGGAATTCAAGTTTTTCGTGGTTGCGGGTTTGGCCGCTGCTGCTGTGGCAAAGGGCTTCTTCTATGGGTGCCAGATTTTGGTTGCTGGCCTCAAACCCTTGGCTTTCTAGAAATTGCAGCAGGGCTGGATTAGGGGGAAAGCAGGACATAAGCCGGGTTCTGTTCGGGCTATCGCCCGGGGTAGTCATCTATCTGGGACCGTTGTTACCAACGGCCTCGAGCGGCGCACTTGTGGCGGAACCGGTTAATGGCCAACCGTGGTTCCTGGGCCTTGCTCCCAGCCGGGGTTTACCTAGCCAGCACCTCTCGATGCTGCTGGTGCGCTCTTACCGCACCCTTGCACCCTTACCTGATCCCCGAGGGGCCATCGGCGGTGTGTTTCTGTGGCACTGTCCTCACGGTCGCCCGCACTGGGCATTACCCAGCAAGCCTGGCCATTGGGGAGCCCGGACTTTCCTCAACCGGCAGCTGCAAGCAGCTGCGATTGCGACCACCTCGCCTGCTTTCCTATTTTTAATGTAAGCCGAGGGGGATAATGAATGCCATGGGGCTGTAGCTCAGCCGGATAGAGCGACGGTTTCCTAAACCGTAGGCCGTGGGTTCGAGTCCCGCCAGCCCCGTTGAGTGCTTGCTGAAACTAATTTAGCTTTAATTCTTGACGCCATTCGCTTAAGGGTCGTTCCCAGTGATCTTCTAGGCGATAACTGATTACACAGTTAGCAGTTAGGCCAAGTTCAAAGCCACGGCTGAGGGCATGTAGAAGTGGCTCTAGGGGTTTGTCATTTTGCAATGTTGAAAGCATG